>NZ_KB892163.1:0-267876 GCF_000373685.1 Streptomyces sp. PsTaAH-124
TGGGGCTCCCAGGTGGACGTGCAGCCGATCGGCAGCCTGCAGGGTGTCGAACTGACCGACACGGCGGTCGCCTCCTACGTCGCCAAATACGCCACCAAAGCCGCCGAAGCCACCGAGACAGTGGACCGCCGGATCGGGGAGCTGGCCGAACTCGACCGCCTGCCACTGCCCCCGCACACCCGCCGCCTGATCGANGCNTGCCACNCCCTGGACGACGCCTACCCCGACCGGCTGCTGTGGCGCTGGGCCCACATGCTCGGCTTCCGCGGCCACTTCATGACCAAGTCCCGCGCCTACTCCACCACCCTCAGCGAACGCCGCCAGGTACGCGCCGACTACCGCGCCCGCCAGGAACGCCACGAACGCGGACTCCCCGAAGACCCCGACGACCCGGACGGCTCCACCCTCGTCCTCGCCCACTGGACCTACGCCGGACAAGGCCACACCCCCGGCGAATCCTGGCTCGCCGCCACCATCGCCCAAGAGATCCGGGCCAACCGCGACACCGCCCGCGAAGAACTACCCGCCCTGCTCGACCTGGAAGGAGCCGCTTCATGACCACTGCCATGCCCGAGCTACTGACCGTTCCCGAGGTCATGGAACGGCTCAAGGTCGGCCGCACCAAGGTCTACGACCTGATCCGCACGCGTCGGCTGGTGTCCATCAAGGTCGACGGCTGCCGCCGCATCCCCACGGACGCGGTGCGCGCCTTCATCACGGGACAGATGGGAGAGGCTGCCTGATGGCCAAGCGACGGCCCAACGGCGGGGGCACCATCGCCAAGCGCAAGGACGGTCGCTATCAGGGCGCCGCGTACGTCACCGACACGGACGGCAACCGTGTCCGGAAGTACGTCTACGGCGCGACCTGGGACGAGGCCAACGAGAAGCTCGGCAAGCTCCAGGAGCAGGAGCGGAACGGCATTCCGGTGCCCTCTCGGGCCTGGACGCTCGGTGAGTGGCTGGCCTACTGGCTGGAGCACATCGTCAAGCCGGAACGGGAGCACAACACCTACGTCAAGTACGAGTCCAAGATCAGGCTGTACCTGCTGCCGCGCCTGGCCAAGAAGCCGTTGACCAAGCTCACGCCAGCGCAGATCCGCACGTTCATGGCCGCACTGAAACGTGAGGAAGTTGGGGCTGCCACCCGTTTCGAGGTGCTGCGGGTGCTGCGCAACGCTCTGAACCGGGCCATCCGTGAGGAGATCCTGACGCGCAACGTCGCCCTCCTGGTGGACATGCCCAAGGTGAGCAAGGACAAGGGCAAGGCATGGACCGCGCGTGAGGCTGTCGCCTTCCTCCGGGCGTCCCGCGCTCACCGTCTCTACGCGGCGTGCGTCCTGGTCCTCGTGCTGGGGCTCCGTCGCAGTGAGGTCCTAGGCCTGCGCTGGCAGGACATCGACTTCGAGGCTCGCCACTGCACCCCGGTCAAGCAGGTGCAGCGTGTCAAGGGCGCCGGGCTGGTCCTCAAGGACCTCAAGACCGAGTCCTCACAGGCCGTGCTTCCCCTCCCCGAGTTCTGCGCCCGCGCCTTGGAGGAGCGGCGGGAGCTGCAAGAGCTGGAACGAAAGATCGCCGGTGAGCACTGGTCGCAGGAGCCGGATCATGACTTGATCTTCTCCTCGGAGCGCGGCGGCATGATCGACCCGGTGGGCTTCTCGCGGACCTTCGACCGCCTCGTGAAGCGCGCCGGCGTCCGCCGCATCACGGTCCGGCTCGCCCGGCACACCTGCGGCACCCTGCTCGCCTTCCTGAAGGTGCACCCCAAGGTTGCCCAGGCGATCCTCCGGCACAGCCAGATCAGTATGACCATGGACGTCTACACCCACGTGGTGGGCGACGACGAGCGCGAAGCGGTCGCACTCCTCGCAGAACTTCTGGAAGACCCGCTCATCGGCTGATGTCAGCCGTGGATGTCAAAGACCCCCAACCGGTACCGGCTGGGGGTCTTCGTGCTGGTGGGGCTAACAGGATTTGAACCTGTGGCCTCATCCTTATCAGGGATGCGCTCTAACCAACTGAGCTATAGCCCCGCCGCGCTCTGCGGTGTATGTCCCGCGCGCTGACCCCTGAAGATTAGCGCACGACGGGGGCAGTCCCAAAATCGGTGGGAGGACGGGCTACGGCGGCCCACGAGGGGCCGCCGGAGATCGCTACGGACGACGCCTCACTCGTCCTCGGCCAGCGTCAGTTCGATGCCGCCGACGAAGCCCGCCGAGAGGTTGTAGATGAAGGCGCCGAGGGTCGCCAGCGCCGTCGCCAGGACGACGTCGATGACCGCGATGATCGCCGCGAACATCAGGACGTGCGGCAGGGAGAGGAAGGACTGGAGGTCGAAGCCGTTCGACTCGGTGGAGCCGGTCGCCTCCGAGATGGTCCCGCCGACCGTCGAGAAGACGCCCATCGCGTTCATGACCATCCACAGCACGGCGGAGGCCACGACGGTGCAGATGCCCAGCGCGATGGAGAGCAGGAAGCTGACCTTCATCACCGACCACGGGTCGGCCTTGGCCACCCGCAGCCGCGCCTTGCGGGTGCGCGGGGTGGTCCTGGCGCCGGTGCGCGGCCTGCGCACGGTGCCGGACCGGTCCGCGCCGGCCGCCGGGTAGGCCTGGGGCGGGTGGTACGGGCCGCCGTGCTGCTGCGGCTGCCGCTCCCCGGGCAGCGGGGAGGCCGCAGCGTGCTGCTGGGCCTCCCCGGGCTGACCCTGCGTCTGCGGGCCTCTGGTGTCCGTCACCGTTCCCCCCTGGGATCCGTGCGTGGGAGAGTGCGAGTCGGTCGCGGGCGACTTGATCGCGTTCAGGTTGGTGGTGTGCGAGTCCGTCGCACGCGCGGCGGAGCCACGGCCGCCGCCCGATTCCGTACCAGTGGAGGTACCGGACGATCCGGCGCCCGTGGCTCCGCTCACGATGACTCACTCCTCGTGCTACTCGGCCGAGGGCGCCTCACCCTCGTCCGTGCCGGTGGTCGCGGCACCCTCGACGGCCTCGTCCACGGCCACGTCGCCGTCGACTTCCTCCGCCTCGCGTCCCGCCTCGGCGTTACGTGCGATACCGACGACGGCATCGCGCTTGCCCAGGTTGATCAGTTGGACGCCCATGGTGTCACGGCCCGTCTCCCTGACCTCGCTGACTCGCGTGCGAATCACTCCGCCCGAGAGTGTGATGGCGAGGATCTCGTCGCTCTCCTCGACCACCAGCGCGCCCACGAGCGAACCGCGGTCCTCCACGATCTTGGCGGCCTTGATGCCGAGGCCGCCGCGGCCCTGGACGCGGTACTCGTCGACCCGGGTCCGCTTGGCGTACCCGCCGTCGGTGGCAGTGAACACGAACGTACCGGCTCGCACCACATTCATCGACAGCAGTTCGTCGCTCTCGCGGAAGCTCATGCCCTTCACACCCGAGGTGGCACGGCCCATGGGCCGCAGGGTGTCGTCCGAGGCGGTGAACCTGATCGACTGCGCCTTCCTGCTGATGAGCAGCAGGTCGTCGTCGGCCGAGACCAGCTCGGCGCCGATCAGCTCGTCGTCGGCGCCGTCCTGGCCCTCGCGCAGGTTGATCGCGATGACGCCGCCCGAGCGAGGCGAATCGTAATCCTTCAGAGGCGTCTTCTTGACCAGTCCGGCCTTGGTGGCGAGCACCAGGTAGGGGGCCGCCTCGTAGTCGCGGATCGCCAGGATCTCGGCGATGGCCTCGTCCGGCTGGAAGGCCAGCAGGTTCGCCACGTGCTGGCCGCGCGCGTCCCGCCCGGCGTCCGGCAGCTCGTACGCCTTCGCCCGGTACACCCGGCCCTTGTTCGTGAAGAACAGCAGCCAGTGGTGCGTGGTGGAGACGAAGAAGTGGTCGACGATGTCGTCTTCCTTGAGCTTCGCGCCGCGCACGCCCTTGCCGCCGCGCTTCTGGGCGCGGTAGTCGTCGGTCTTGGTCCGCTTGATGTAGCCGCCGCGGGTGACCGTGACGACGATGTCCTCCTCGGCGATCAGGTCCTCGATGGACATGTCGCCCTCGTACGGGATGAGCTTGGTCTTGCGGTCGTCGCCGTACTTCTCGACGATCGCGGCCAGCTCCTCGCTGACGATGCCGCGCTGGCGGACCGGGGAGGCCAGGATCGCGTTGTACTCGGTGATCTTCGCCTGGAGCTCGTCGTGCTCCTGGACGATCTTCTGGCGCTCCAGGGCGGCCAGCCGGCGCAGCTGCATCTCCAGGATGGCGTTGGCCTGGATCTCGTCGATATCCAGCAGGCCCATCAGGCCCTCGCGCGCCACGTCCACGGTCGCGCTGCGCCGGATGAGGGCGATGACCTCGTCGATGGCGTCCAGGGCCTTCAGCAGGCCGCGCAGGATGTGCGCGCGCTCCTCGGCCTTGCGCAGCCGGAAGCGGGTCCTGCGGACGATGACCTCGATCTGGTGCGTCACCCAGTGGCGGATGAACGCGTCCAGCGAGAGGGTGCGCGGCACGCCGTCGACCAGGGCCAGCATGTTGGCGCCGAAGTTGGTCTGGAGGTCGGTGTGCTTGTAGAGGTTGTTCAGGACGACCTTGGCGACCGCGTCCCGCTTGAGGACGATGACCAGGCGCTGGCCCGTGCGCGAGCTGGTCTCGTCGCGGACGTCCGCGATGCCGCCGATCTTGCCGTCCTTCACCAGGTCGGCGATCTTCTGCGCGAGGTTGTCCGGGTTGGTCTGGTACGGCAGCTCGGTGACGACCAGGCACTGCCGGTTCTGGATCTCCTCGACCTCGACGACCGCGCGCATGGTGATGGAGCCGCGGCCGGTGCGGTACGCCTCCTCGATGCCCTTGCGGCCGACGACCAGCGCGCCGGTCGGGAAGTCGGGGCCCTTGATGCGCTCGATGAGCGCGTCGAGCAGCTCCTCGTGCGAGGCGTCCGGGTTCTCCAGGCACCACTGGGCACCGGCGGCGACCTCGCGCAGGTTGTGCGGCGGGATGTTGGTCGCCATGCCGACCGCGATGCCGGCCGAGCCGTTGATCAGCAGGTTCGGGAAGCGGGCGGGCAGGACGGTCGGCTCCTGGGAGCGGCCGTCGTAGTTGTCCGTGAAGTCGACGGTCTCCTCGTCGATGTCGCGGACCATCTCCATCGACAGCGGCGCCATCTTGCACTCGGTGTAGCGCATGGCCGCCGCCGGGTCGTTGCCCGGCGAGCCGAAGTTGCCGTTGGAGTCCACCAGCGGCATCCGCATCGCCCACGGCTGCGCCAGGCGGACCAGCGCGTCGTAGATCGAGGAGTCGCCGTGCGGGTGGTAGTTGCCCATGACGTCGCCGACGACGCGGGCGCACTTGTAGAAGCCGCGCTCGGGGCGGTAGCCGCCGTCGTACATGGCGTACAGCACACGCCGGTGGACGGGCTTGAGACCGTCCCGGACGTCGGGCAGCGCACGCGAGACGATGACGGACATCGCGTAGTCGAGGTACGAGCGCTGCATCTCCGTCTCGAGCCCGACGGGCTCGATGCGCATGGCGATGTCGCCGCCCTCTTCAGGGGTGACTGGAGTGTTCTCGTCGGCCATTGCTGGTGAGGATCCTTCCTGGTGCGGTCAGCTGAGACCGACTCAGATGTCGAGGAAGCGGACGTCCTTGGCATTGCGCTGGATGAACTGGCGGCGGGCCTCGACGTCCTCGCCCATCAGGACCGAGAACAGGTCGTCGGCCTGGGCGGCGTCGTCGAGGGTGACCTGGCCGAGCACACGGTGCTCCTGGTCCATGGTGGTCACACGCAGTTCCTCGGCGTTCATCTCGCCGAGGCCCTTGAAGCGCTGGATCGAGTCCTCGCGCACCCGCTTGCCGCGCTGGCGGCCCATCTCCAGGAGCGCGTCGCGCTCGCGGTCGGAGTAGGCGTACTCGACGTCCTCCCGGCCCCACTTGATCTTGTACAGCGGGGGGCGGGACAGGAACACATGGCCGGCCTCGACCAGCGGCCGCATGAAGCGGAACAGGAAGGTCAGCAGCAGGGTGTTGATGTGCTGGCCGTCGACGTCGGCGTCCGCCATCAGGATGATCTTGTGATAGCGGAGCTTCTCGATGTCGAAGTCCTCGTGCACACCCGTGCCGAACGCGGAGATCAGCGCCTGGATCTCCTGGTTCTGGAGGATCTTGTCGATCCGCGCCTTCTCGACGTTGAGGATCTTGCCGCGGATGGGCAGGATCGCCTGGTACTCCGGGTTGCGGCCGGACTTGGCCGAGCCGCCGGCGGAGTCGCCCTCGACGATGAAGATCTCGCACTTGGTGGGGTCGTTCGACTGGCAGTCCGAGAGCTTGCCCGGCAGCGAGGCGGACTCCAGCAGGCCCTTGCGGCGGGTGAGGTCGCGGGCCTTGCGGGCCGCCACGCGCGCGGTGGCCGCCTGGATGCCCTTGCGGATGATGTCCGCCGCCTCGACCGGGTTGCGGTCCAGCCAGTCGTTCAGGTGTTCGTAGACGGCGCGCTGGACGAAGGTCTTCGCCTCGGTGTTGCCCAGCTTGGTCTTCGTCTGGCCCTCGAACTGCGGCTCGCTCAGCTTGACCGAGATGATCGCGGTCAGGCCCTCGCGGATGTCGTCGCCCGTGAGGTTGTCGTCCTTGTCGCGCAGCAGCTTCTTGTCGCGCGCGTACTTGTTGATCAGGCTGGTGAGGGCCGCCCGGAAGCCCTCCTCGTGCGTACCGCCCTCATGCGTGTGGATGATGTTGGCGAACGAGTACACACCCTCGCTGTAGCCGCCGTTCCACTGCATGGCGACTTCCAGGGACAGGCTCTTGTCCCGGTCCTCGGCCTCCAGGTCGATGATCGTGGGGTGCACCACCTCTCCCTTGCGGGAGTTGAGGTACTTCACGAAGTCGACGATGCCGCCCTCGTAGTGGTACGTGACGGACTTGACCTCGTCCTTCTGGTCCGCGCCCGCCTCGTCCGCGCCGGTGGTGGCCTTGGCCGACTCGCGCTCGTCGGTCAGCCGGATCGTCAGGCCCTTGTTGAGGAAGGCCATCTCCTGGAAGCGCCGCGACAGCGTCTCGAAGGAGTACTCGGTGGTCTCGAAGATGTCCGGGTCGGCCCAGAAGGTGACCGAGGTGCCGGTCTCCTCGGTCTCCTCGTGCCGGTCCAGGGGGGCGGTGGGGACGCCCATCTTGTATTCCTGGGTCCAGCGGTGCCCGTCGGTCCTGACCTCGACGGAGACCTTGGACGACAGGGCGTTCACCACGGAGACGCCGACGCCGTGCAGACCGCCGGAGACCGCGTAGCCGCCCCCGCCGAACTTGCCGCCCGCGTGCAGCACGGTGAGCACGACCTCCAGGGCGGGCTTGCCCTCGGAGGGGACGATGCCCACCGGGATACCGCGGCCGTTGTCCACGACGCGGACCCCGCCGTCGGGCAGGATCGTCACGTCGATGGTGTCCGCGTGCCCGGCCAGCGCCTCGTCGACCGAGTTGTCGACGACCTCGTACACGAGGTGGTGCAGACCGCGCTCACCGGTGGAGCCGATGTACATACCGGGTCGCTTGCGGACCGCGTCCAGACCCTCCAGGACGGTGATGGCGCTGGCGTCGTACGAGGCCGTGGCCTCACTGTGCAAAGAGGCGGCCGACGGCTGGGCGTCGGCGTCGGTGGACGGGATGTTCTCGTTGGGGTTGCCGGAATCGGCCACGAAGCGCCCTTTCTGGCACAGCACGAGCCGGGCTCCTGGGGGTGCCCCCTTTGGGGGAGGGTCGCCGGAGCGGCTGCGGCATGTTGCGTTGGTAAGCCTTTGATCAGCGTTGCTCAGCTTTTCCCGGACGGTCCCCACGGTCGGGGCGGGATCTGCTCCCAGTCTACCGGTAGCGCCGACACTGATGGGGGTTTGCCGGTACCTGAGTCCGCATGTGGCGCCCTGAACCGGCCTTCGCCGGGTCCCGATATGCGGAAGGGGGCCCCAAGAGGCTCACAGCGGCACTCAGCGCTTCCGGATGTCAACCCTTCGCTACTCCGGGGTCAGGTCAGGATTCGCAAGCGCGTGCGGTTGCGCGACCAGGTGCTGCGACCGGTCCGCCGACAGCCCTCCGTGACCGCATGATGTGATCTCTGTCACCTTTTCGGGCGATGGTCCGCCGATCGCCCCACGGGCGCCGCATCACCCGCACCCCGACGTACAAAGAGGGCATTTCACCCGTAGGTGTCGCCGGGTCCCTTGCTGCCGGGCGCGCGCAGCGGACCGTAGCGCCGGGGCCCCGCACCGGGGCCGTGCACCTTGATCAGCCGGACCGCGCCGTGCCCGAGGTCCTCGTTGAGCCGGGCGACCAGGTTCGGCGCGAGCAGCCGCAGGTTCGTCGCCCAGGCCGTCGAGTCGCAGCGCACGGCCAGCACCCGCTCGTCCTCGTCGTACCGCTCCGGCACGCAGTGCTTGGCGACGTCCGCGCCCACGATCTGCGGCCAGCGGCCCATCACCCCGCCGACCGCGGCCGGGGTCTCCCAGCCGCGCTCGGTGATCAGCCGGTTGATGGCCGCCCCGAGCGCCATCGGGTCCCGGCCGTCGGCGCGGGCGCCCGAGCGCAGACCGCCGCCGCGCCGCGCCTGCTTCTTCTGCCGCGTCGCGTCCCCACGCGCGCGTGCCGCCTCCTTGGCCGCGCGCAGCGCCACGCGCGCGAGGTCGACGCCGGAGGGCTCGGGGGCCCGCCCGGACGCCTTGGGCGCCCGCGCCGCGTCGGCGGCCTTCCCGGCACCGGCCGCCGGATCGTTCCCGCCGCTCATACGCGCTCCACCGTCCCGTCCGACACGGTGAACCGCGTACCCGCCAGCACATGCGGTACGTCGTCGTCGACCGCCGCCGTCACCAGGACCTGCTCGCCGGGCGCGACCAGCTCGGCCAGCCGCTCGCGGCGCCGGGCGTCCAGCTCGGCGAAGACGTCGTCCAGGACCAGCACCGGCTCGTTGCCCTCGGCGCGCAGCAGGTCGTAGGAGGCCAGGCGCAGGGCAAGGGCGTAGGACCAGGACTCGCCGTGGGAGGCGTAGCCCTTGGCGGGCAGTTGCCCGAGCTTGAGCACCAGGTCGTCGCGGTGCGGGCCGGCCAGGGTGACGCCCCGCTCGATCTCCTGCTTGCGGACCTCGGCGAGCGCGGCCATGAGCTGCGCGAACAGGTCCTCGCGGGTGTGCGCGTCGCCGGGCGCCGACGGCTTGTACTCCAGGGCGACCGGCCCGCCGCCGGGAGCCAGCTGCTCGTACGCCTTGTCGGCCAGCGGCTGGAGGGTGGCGATCAGGTCGAGGCGCTGGGCCAGCAGTTCGGCGCCCGCGCGCGCGAGGTGCTGGTCCCACACGTCCAGCGTGGACAAGTCCATGGTGCGCCCGCCGTGGCGGCGGGCGAGCGCCGCGGACTTCAGCAGGGTATTGCGCTGCTTGAGAACGCGTTCGTAGTCGGAGCGGACGCCCGCCATCCGCGGGGAGCGGGCGGTGACCAGCTCGTCGAGGAAGCGGCGGCGCTCCCCGGGGTCGCCCTTGACCAGGGCGAGGTCCTCGGGCGCGAACAGCACCGTCCGCACGATGCCGAGCACGTCACGCGGTCTGACCTGCGAGGACCGGTTGATCCGGGCCCGGTTGGCGCGGCCGGGGTTCAGCTCCAGCTCCACCAGCTGCTGCCGCTCGCCCTGCCGGACCTGCGCACGGATCACCGCCCGCTCGGCGCCCATGCGGACGAGGGGGGCGTCGGAGGCGACCCGGTGGCTGCCGAGGGTGGCGAGGTAGCCGACCGCCTCGACGAGATTCGTCTTGCCCTGGCCGTTGGGACCGACGAAGGCGGTGACGCCCGGGTCCAGCGGGACCTCCGCCCGGGGGTACGAGCGGAAGTCGGCCAGCGACAGATGCGTGACGTGCATGGTCGTGCGCCGGCCTCCTCCAGCGGGTGGACCGCCGGACGGTCCCGTGTCGTACGGACCGTCCGGGGCCCGGGTCCTCGCGGTCCGCGGACCGCGACGTCCTTCGGACTACTTCTTCTCCACGGCGTGGCCGCCGAACTGGTTGCGCAGCGCGGCGATCATCTTCATCTGCGGCGAGTCGTCCTGGCGGGAGGCGAACCGGGCGAACAGCGAGGCCGTGATCGCGGGCAGCGGCACGGCGTTGTCGATGGCCGCCTCCACCGTCCAGCGCCCTTCACCGGAGTCCTGGGCGAAGCCGCGCAGCTTCTCCAGGTGCTCGTCGTCGTCCAGCGCGTTGACGGCGAGGTCGAGCAGCCAGGAGCGGATGACGGTGCCCTCCTGCCAGGACCGGAAGACCTCGCGGACGTTGTCCACGGAGTCGACCTTCTCCAGCAGCTCCCAGCCCTCGGCGTACGCCTGCATCATCGCGTACTCGATGCCGTTGTGGACCATCTTCGCGAAGTGGCCCGCGCCCACCCTGCCCGCGTGGACCGAGCCGAAGTCGCCCTCCGGCTTGAGCGCGTCGAAGACCGGCAGCACCCGGTCGACGTGCTCCTGGTCGCCGCCGTACATCAGCGCGTAGCCGTTCTCCAGGCCCCACACGCCGCCGGAGACGCCGCAGTCGACGAAGCCGATGCCCTTGGCGGCCAGCTGCTTCGCGTGCTTCTCGTCGTCCGTCCAGCGGGAGTTGCCGCCGTCCACGACCACGTCACCCGGTTCGAGCAGCTCGGCCAGCTCGTCGATGGTCGACTGGGTCGGGGCTCCGGCCGGGACCATCACCCAGACCACGCGCGGGCCGTCCAGCTTGTCCACAAGCTCTTGCAGGCTGTGGACGTCCGCGAGGTCGGGGTTGCGGTCGTATCCGAAGACGGTGTGGCCCGCGCGGCGTATCCGCTCGCGCATGTTGCCGCCCATCTTGCCGAGGCCGACGAGACCGAGCTCCATCAGTTGTGTCCTTAGGTGTCCGACGTGATGTGGGGGCACTTGAGTGCCCGGGTCCGAGCCTAGACCCGGACGCTCGGGCACATCCGTGGGCATACGCGCTCATACGTACGCGCGTACGCCCCACCGTCGGGCCCGGACAGGCCGCTCAGCCGCTCAGGCGGACCGGCATGATCAGGTACTTGTACGCCTCGTCCGCCTCGGCGTCCACGGCCGGCTTGCCGCTGAGCAGCGCGGGCTTGGTGGACGTGGTGAACGACAGCTGGGCGACCGGGGAGTCGATGGCGCTCAGGCCGTCCAGCAGGAACGTCGGGTTGAAGGCGATGGAGATGTCGTCGCCCTCCAGCTGGGCGTCGACCCTTTCCACAGCCTGTGCGTCGTCGCTGGAGCCGGCCTCCAGGATGAGCACGCCCTGCTCGAAGCTGAGCCGCACCGGGGTGTTGCGCTCGGCGACCAGGGCCACGCGCTTGACGGCCTCCACGAAGGGGGCGGTCTCGATGACGGCGACGCTGTTGAACTCGGTGGGGAACAGCGTGCGGTACTTCGGGAGGTCGCCTTCGAGCAGGCGGGTGGTCGTCCGGCGGCCCGCGCCCTCGAAGCCGATCAGGCCCTCGCCCGCACCCGAGCCCGAGAGCGCGAGGATGACGCTGTCGCCGCTGGTCAGCGCCTTGGCGGTGTCCTGGAGCGTCTTGGCGGGCACCAGGGCGACCGCGGAGACGTCCGGGTTCTCCGGCTTCCACAGGAACTCGCGGACCGCGAAGCGGTAGCGGTCGGTGGAGGCCAGGGTGACCGTGTCGCCCTCGATCTCGATGCGGACACCGGTGAGCACGGGCAGCGTGTCGTCGCGGCCGGCGGCGATGGCGACCTGCTGCACCGCGGAGGCGAAGACCTCGCCGGGGACCGTGCCGGTGGCGTTCGGCATCTGGGGCAGGGCCGGGTACTCCTCCACAGGCAGGGTGTGAAGGGTGAAGCGCGAGGAGCCGCAGACCACCGTCGCCCGTACACCGTCTGTGGAAATCTCCACCGGCCGGTTGGGGAGCGCGCGGGAGATGTCGGCGAGCAGCCGGCCGGAGACCAGGACGGTGCCCTCCTCCTCGACCTCGGCGTCCACCGAGACGCGCGCGGAGACCTCGTAGTCGAAGCTCGACAGGCTCAGCTGGCCGTCCTCCGCCTTCAGCAGCAGGCCGGCGAGAACAGGCGCCGGCGGACGGGCCGGGAGGCTGCGTGCCGCCCAGGCCACTGCCTCCGCGAGTACGTCGCGTTCCACCCGGATCTTCACCGTAAGCCGCCTCCTGCTGTTGCTACTGAGTCCTCCGACTCGGTGTCACCGCCCGCTGTGACGGGAGGAGCACCGGGGACCAGTCTGACGCACCGCACTGACAGTAGGTGCCGGTCGGGGTCAAGTCGCTCCGGGGGGCGGCCGGGCTCGAGAGCGCGAGTTGTGCACAGGACCCGCTTCGAAACGGATTCCGCTCTCTTACTGGTTGGGAGTAGTAGTAGGGGCTGTGGATACCGTGGATAACCACGTTTGCCCAGCTCAGCGCAGGAATTTTGTCCACTGCCCCTGTGGGTGGAGCCGGTGGACAACTCGGGGTCTCTGTGGAGAACAGAAAGTTCTGCACACCTAACCCACAGATCGAGGGCAGTTCTCCCCAGCTGCGTCCCCAGGTTTACCCACGTTTCCCACACCCCAATCCGGCACCTTGGTGTGACGGCTTTCACTCGACACGGTGACCAGGTGCGTCGCGTTGCCGAACAGTGGACAACCATGTGGAGAAGCAGCCGATCATTGGGGACAACCGGCCACAGCCTGTGGGTTGTCCGTGGACAACTTCACGCACAGCCTGTGGATCTCCGCTTCGTCCACAGCCTGTGGAGATCCTTCGTCCACGATTCCACAGGGGGCTGAGCTGGGCGGACGCCCGATCCGCGGCCTGCCTGTGGACGCCGTTCGGGACAACTCCCCAGTCCCCAGCATGTGGACGGAAGAAAGTCGCCCAATCTGTGGAGGGCGGCCGTAACCCGGCGAGTAATCGAACAGCGGGGACTGGTGGGCGAGGTGCGGCCGGGCGCCGATCGCGTCCCGACCGCCCGGCGCCCGGCCGTCCGAAGCCGGTCGGCGGGCGGTCGGGAGCCTTCCCGCCGGTGCCGGCCTCCTGGGCACTGCGAAGGGCGCCCCCGCGGATCCGTTCCGCGGGGGCGCCCTCGTGTCGTCCTGTGCCGTGCTGTGCCGTGCTGTGCGTGCTGTGCCGTGCCGCCGTGCGGCGGGTGCTCAGCCGTTCTTGATGCGGTTGGTCAGCTCGGTGACCTGGTTGTAGATGGAGCGCCGCTCGGCCATCAGCGCGCGGATCTTACGGTCGGCGTGCATGACGGTCGTGTGGTCGCGGCCGCCGAACTGCGCGCCGATCTTCGGCAGCGACAGGTCGGTCAGCTCGCGGCACAGGTACATGGCGATCTGCCGTGCCGTGACCAGCGCCCGGCCGCGCGAGGTACCGCACAGATCCTCGACCGTGAGGCCGAAGTAGTCGGCCGTGGCCGCCATGATGGCCGGCGCCGTGATCTCTGGCGCGCTGTCCTCGCCGCCGGGGATGAGGTCCTTGAGAACGATCTCCGTCAGCCCCAGGTCCACCGGCTGCCGGTTCAGCGAGGCGAACGCCGTGACCCGGATCAGCGCCCCCTCCAGCTCGCGGATGTTGCGCGAGATGCGGGAGGCGATGAACTCCAGCACCTCCGGCGGGGCGTTGAGCTGTTCCTGCACCGCCTTCTTGCGCAGGATCGCGATGCGCGTCTCCAGCTCGGGCGGCTGGACGTCGGTGATCAGGCCCCACTCGAAGCGGTTGCGCAGCCGGTCCTCCAGGGTGACCAGCTGCTTGGGCGGCCGGTCCGAGGACAGCACGATCTGCTTGTTGGCGTTGTGCAGCGTGTTGAAGGTGTGGAAGAACTCCTCCTGCGTCGACTCCTTGTCCGCCAGGAACTGGATGTCGTCGACGAGGAGGATGTCCATCTCGCGGTAGCGCTTGCGGAAGCTGTCGCCCTTGCCGTCGCGGATGGAGTTGATGAACTCGTTGGTGAACTCCTCCGAGCTGACGTACCGCACGCGCGTGCCCGGGTAGAGGCTGCGCGCGTAGTGCCCGATCGCGTGCAGCAGGTGCGTCTTGCCGAGGCCCGACTCGCCGTAGATGAACAGCGGGTTGTACGCCTTGGCGGGTGCCTCGGCGACGGCCACGGCGGCGGCGTGCGCGAACCGGTTGGACGCGCCGATGACGAACGTGTCGAAGAGGTACTTCGGGTTGAGCCGCGCGGTCGGCTCGCCCGGCCCGTGGCCCTGCGCCGCGTGCCCGGCCGCGTGTCCTGAGCCGCCGCCGGACGAGGGCGGGACCGCCGGACCGCCGCGGTGCGCGGGCCCGCCGCCGGGCGGCGGCTCGGGCAGCTCCCGGCGGACCGGGTCGCGCTGGTCGTACTCGGACCGGCCGGAGTCGTAGTCGGAGCGCGAGGGGTCGTACGCGGGGCGCTCCACCGGACGCGGACGGTAGTCCTGGGACGGGGAGTACTCCTGGGACGGCGGATAGGGCTCGTGCCCGCCGCCGTACGTGTCCTTCGCGGAGCCGTACGCGTCCTTGGCGCCGCCGTACCCCTCGGGCGCGCCGTAGCTCTCCTGCGGTCCGTACTGGTCGCGTGCGCCGTACGGCTCCTGGGCGGGCGACGCGTACGGGTCCCGCTCCGGGAAGCCGAGCCGCTGCTGCTGCCAGCCGTAGTCGTCCTGGGCGGGGCGCGGCCAGGCCCCGGGCGCGGGGCGCTGGTAGTCGCCGTACTCCGCGGGATAGGCGGGGCGGGCGGTCGGCAACTGGTCAGCGCCGTCGGCCGGGCCGGTGCGCGGGGGCAGCGGATCGCCGCTCGCGCCGCTCTTGCCTGAGCCGCCGGGGTGCTCGTCGCCGCGGCCGGGGCGGTCCTGCCGCTCGCGCCGGTCGTGCCGCTCCGGGCGGTCGGAGCGGTCGGGGTGGTCGTGCTGGTCGCGCCGCTCGGCGTGATCGGGGCGGTCCGGGCGGTCCGGGCGGCGGGTGTCGGCCCGGTGCCGGCCGTAGCCCTCGTATCCGCCCTGGCCGGTGGGGAGTTCCTGCTCCTCGTACTCCCCGTACTCCCCGTACTCGTCGTAGCGCTGCTTCGAGGCCGGGGGGGCCTGCTGGCCCGCCGGTGCGGGGGGCTGGGACTCGCCGATGGAGCTGTCGACGGTGATCGCGATGCGGATCGGCCGGCCGCACTCGCGGCTCAGGCTCTCGCTGACGACCGGGGCCAGACGGCCCTCCAGGACGTTCTTCGCGAATTCGTTCGGCACGGCGAGCAGCGCGGTGTCCGCGACCAGCGCGAGCGGCTGGCAGCGGCGGATCCAGCGTCCGTCCTTGGTCTCCAGCCCCTGCCCCCGGCCCTCGCCGAGGAGCTGCTCCAGTACGCGTGGCCACACTGCGGCAAGATCGGCAGGTACGTCAGCCACAGGGCACGCTCTCTCACGGGGTCCCACGAACGTGTGGTTCGGGACGGGTCGGGATGTAAACGGGGGACAAGGGAACGAAGGGGAGTCCGCCCACGGTAGTCAGCGCGGCGGGTACCGTTCAAGTTGTTGTCCCCAGGCTGTGGACAAGTGTGTCCCGGCGCTGCGCGGTTTGACCGGATGGCCTAGCCGCGCGTACCGTAACCAGGTCGAGTTGTCGATGGCTGCTGCCGCCTGCCTCCGAAGGGCACAGATCGCGTCAAGGTGATCGGTCAAGCGGTGCACACGCGCGTGACTACGAGCTGATCGTGGGCGCACGGTGACAGCCAGGACGGCACCCCGCCACTACCGATTCTTTCTGGAGCCCCCGAGTGAGCAAGCGCACCTTCCAGCCGAACAACCGTCGTCGCGCGAAGACCCACGGCTTCCGGCTGCGTATGCGCACCCGTGCCGGCCGCGCGATTCTCGCGTCCCGCCGTAGCAAGGGTCGCGCCCGTCTGTCCGCCTGATCCCGGTCAGGTCATGCCGTCGTGCTGCCCACCGAGAACCGGCTGAGGCGGCGCGAGGACTTCGCGACCGCGGTACGACGAGGACGCCGGGCCGGCCGCCCACTCCTCGTCGTCCATCTTCGTAGCGGTGCAACGGACCCGCACGCGCCTGGGGAGAGCGCTCCCCCGACGCGTGCGGGTTTCGTCGTGAGCAAGGCAGTGGGCGGCGCGGTCGTGCGCAACACGGTGAAGCGAAGGCTTCGCCATCTGATGCGCGACCGGGTCGACCAGTTGCCCCCCGGTAGCCTGGTAGTCGTACGAGCGCTACCCGGTGCGGGCGACGCCGATCACGCGCAACTGGCCCGCGACCTGGATGCCGCCCTTCAACGACTGCTGGGAGGGGGCACGCGATGAAGTACCCGCTGCTGGCCCTGATCAAGCTGTACCAGTGGACGATCAGTCCACTGCTCGGGCCGGTCTGCAAGTACTACCCGTCGTGCTCCCACTATGGCTACACGGCCATCGACCGGCACGGCGCCGTCAAGGGAACGGCACTCACCGCCTGGCGCATCCTGCGCTGCAACCCGTGGTCGCTGGGCGGTGTGGACCACGTTCCTCCGCGCAAGCGCCCGCGGTGGCACGAATCGCTGCGTGCCGCCTGGCGTGCGCGCAAGGGCGGGCCCTCCGCCGCCGAACCGGCCACCGACGGGGACCTCCCGCCGAGCCCGGCCGCGAAGACCTCGTCCCATGCCCAAGGAGCATGATTAGTGGACACGATTGCCAGTTTCTTCAGTTTCATCACCTGGCCCGTCTCCTGGGTCATCGTCCAGTTCCACACGGTGTACGGGGCGATCTTCGGACCGGATACCGGCTGGGCCTGGGGCCTGTCCATCGTGTCCCTGGTGATCCTCATCCGTATCTGCCTGATCCCGCTCTTCGTGAAGCAGATCAAGGCGACACGGGCGATGCAGACGCTCCAGCCGGAGATGAAGAAGATCCAGGAGCGCTACAAGAACGACAAGCAGCGCCAGTCCGAAGAGATGATGAAGCTGTACAAGGAGGCGGGCACCAACCCGCTCTCCTCGTGCCTTCCCATCCTGGCGCAGTCCCCGTTCTTCTTCGCCCTGTACCACGTGCTCAACGGCATCGCCTCGGGCAAGAAGATCGGCGTCATCAACGACTCGCTGCTGGAGAGCGCCCGCCAGGCGCACATCTTCGGCGCGCCGCTCGCCGCGAAGTTCCTGGACGGCGCCGACACGGTGCAGAAGCTCGGCGCCTCGCTGACCGACGTCCGGGTCGTCACCGCGATCATGATCGTCCTGATGTCGGCGTCGCAGTTCTACACGCAGCGCCAGCTGATGACGAAGAACGTCGACACCACGGTGAAGACGCCGTTCATGCAGCAGCAGAAGATGCTGATGTACGTCTTCCCCATCATGTTCGCCTTCTTCGGCATCCGCTTCCCGGTCGGTGTCCTTGTCTACTGGCTGACCACCAACGTGTGGACCATGGGCCAGCAGATGTACGTGATCCACAACAACCCGACCCCGGGTTCCAAGGCCCAGGCCGCCTACCTGGAGCGCCTGTACAAGCACGTCACGCACCACGGCAAGACCCGCAACCGGGGCGAGAAGGCCATCGTCAAGGCGATCGTCGCCAAGGGCCGCGACCGCAACGAGTTCGAGCGCAAGTTCGTCAACAGCCTGACCAAGGCCGGTCTGGCGGCCCAGGCCGACGGCACCGTGATCAAGAGCGACGCCGCCACCGTCGTGGAGACCGAGGACGGCACGGTCACCACCACGGCCGGCACCACTCCCCGGCGCCAGCAGCCCAAGCGGCAGAGCAAGGCCCAGCGCCAGGGCGGGGCCAAGGCAGCAGGCGCCGACGACTCCGAGCAGGCCCCCTCGCTGACCAAGGCCGAGCCGGAGAGCGAGTCCGACGTACCGCAGGACACTCCTCCCGCCGCTGCCAAGAAGCCTGCCGCCAAGTCGGCGGGCGGCACCCGCAGCAAGGCCCAGTCCGGCCAGCGCAAGGGCCCGCAGCGCCCCAAGTCCCCGTCCAAGAAGTAAGAAGGAGCCCATCCCGTGACGGAAGGCACCACCTCCGCCGCTGCCGAGGGCGCAGACGCCCTGACCCGCCTGGAGCAGGAGGGCGAGATCGCGGCGGACTACCTCGAGGGTCTGCTGGACATCGCCGACCTCGACGGCGACATCGACATGGACGTCGAGGCCGACCGCGCCTCTGTCTCGATCATCAGTGACGCCGGCACCCGTGACCTGCACAAGCTGGTCGGGCGGGACGGCGAGGTGCTGGAGGCGCTCCAGGAGCTGACGCGGCTGGCCGTGCACCGGGAGACCGGCGACCGCAGCCGTCTGATGCTGGACGTCGCGGGCTACCGCGCCCAGAAGCGGACCGAGCTGTCCGAGCTGGGCGCCAAGGCCGCGGCGGAGGCCCGGAGCACCGGCGAGCCCGTGAAGCTCAAGCCGATGAGCCCGTTCGAGCGCAAGGTCGTGCACGACGCCGTCAAGGCTGCGGGCCTGAGCAGTGAGTCCGAGGGCGAGGAGCCGCAGCGCTTCGTCGTCGTACTCCCCGCCTGAGCGGACCCCACGTTCCACCGGCCCCGTCTGTAGCGCAGGCGGGGCCGAACTTTGTCAGCCTGGTAGTTCTGATGGTCGGCGCTGATCGCGCTGATGCGGTACGGAAGGACGGTTCCCGTGACGGAGGCAGCGGAGCTCCCCCCTGCGCCCGAGCAGGCACGTGAGGTATTCGGTGATCGCTTCGCGGATGCGGTCCGGTATGCCGAGCTGCTGGCCGAGGCAGGAGTGCAGCGAGGGCTCATCGGCCCACGGGAGGTACCTCGCCTGTGGGAGCGGCATCTGCTGAACTGCGCGGTGCTCTCCGAGGTCGTTCCCGAAGGGGTGACCGTGTGCGATGTCGGCTCCGGCGCCGGCCTGCCGGGGATCCCCCTGGCCCTGGTCCGGGACGACATCAAGATCACGCTGCTGGAGCCGCTGCTGCGGCGCACCAACTTCCTCACCGAGGTCGTCGAGCTCCTGGGGCTCGACCATGTCACCGTCGTCCGGGGACGCGCCGAGGAACTCATGGGCAAGCTTCCGCCGGTCCATGTGGTGACCGCCAGGGCGGTGGCCCCGCTGGACCGTCTGGCCACCTGGGGCATCCCGCTGCTGCGCCCCTACGGCGAGATGCTGGCGCTCAAGGGGGACACGGCGGAGGAGGAGCTGAAGAGCGCCGGAACCGCGCTGAGCAAACTCGGTGCGGTGGAGACCTCCATCCTGCATGTGGGTGAGGGGATCGTGGATCCGCTGTCCACCGTGGTCCGTGTGGAGGTCGGTGAGAGTCCGGGCGGAGTGCGCTTCGCCGCGAAGCGTGCGAAGGCGGCCCGGACGGGCCGGGTGCGCCGGAGGCGATGAGTCTCTGCTCCGCCGGGCGGACTCCGCTGGGGGGCGCGCGGCGGAGTGTCGCTCACAAAAAGGGCGAATTGTTGTCATCGTGTTTCACGTGAAACGTCGCTCACTGCTGCACGGCATCATCAACCGTGGCCGCGCTGCGGCCCATCCCCGCGACCGCAAGCCTCTCGGTTCACCCAGAGAGGGAACGGAGTTGTCCACAGAGGTGGATTTCTCCACAGAACGACAGGCCTCACTGGTTCGCGACCCCGAAGGCATGGGAGGCTCTGTTCATCGCGAGCCTGAAGTCGAGGAGAGTGAATCCTTGCGGTCCGACGCCAACATCGCGGGACCGATGACCGATCCGGTCCCCGGTCCCCGTACCGAGTCGATCGGGGAGCATGTTTCACGTGAAACACCGCCCCCGATGGACGACACCCCCATCGGTCGTGCTGCCCAACTGGCGGTCGAGGCTCTAGGCCGCGCCGGCGAGGGCCTGCCCCGCCCCGAACAGACCCGTGTCATGGTGGTCGCCAACCAGAAGGGCGGCGTCGGCAAGACGACGACGACCGTCAACCTCGCCGCCTCACTGGCTCTGCACGGCAGCCGGGTCCTGGTGGTCGACCTCGACCCGCAGGGGAACGCCTCCACCGCGCTGGGGATCGACCACCACGCCGAAGTCCCGTCGATCTATGACGTGCTGGTGGAGAGCAAGCCTCTGGCGGAGGTCGTCCAGCCTGTTCCCGATGTCGAGGGTCTCTTCTGCGCCCCCGCCACGATCGATCTCGCCGGTGCGGAGATCGAGCTGGTGTCCCTGGTGGCCCGGGAGAGCCGACTGGAGCGGGCGATCCAGGCGTATGAGCAGCCGCTGGACTACATCCTCATCGACTGCCCGCCCTCGCTCGGTCTGCTGACGGTCAACGCCCTGGTAGCCGGCCAGGAGGTCCTCATCCCGATCCAGTGCGAGTACTACGCACTGGAGGGACTGGGGCAGCTCCTGCGCAACGTCGATCTGGTGCGGGGGCATCTGAACCCCACCCTGCATGTGTCGACCATCCTGCTCACCATGTACGACGGCCGGACCCGTCTGGCGTCCCAGGTCGCCGACGAGGTGCGCAGCCACTTCGGCGACGAGGTGCTGCGGACGAGCATTCCCCGCTCGGTGCGTATCTCCGAGGCACCCAGCTACGGGCAGACGGTGCTGACCTACGATCCAGGATCGAGCGGTGCCCTCTCCTACCTTGAGGCGGCACGAGAAATCGCGTTGAAGGGCGTCGGGGTCAGCTATGACGCCACGCATGCCCACATCGGCGCACAGAGCGACCCGAGCATGGTGGAGGGGATCCAGTGAGTGAGCGACGGAGGCCTGGGCTGGGCCGGGGCCTGGGGGCCTTGATCCCTGCCGCTCCGACGGAGAGGACCCCGCTGCCGGGTCCGGCGGGAAACCCCGGCCCGGTGCTGATGTCCGACCGGGGAGTGGCCGCGGCGAAGGTGGCCATGGTGCCGCCCCCGCCGGTGGGCGCCCACTTCGCGGAAGTGCCCCTGGACTTCATCACGCCGAACCCTCGTCAGCCCCGTGAGGTCTTCGACGAGGAGGCGTTGACCGAGCTGGTCACCTCCATCAAGGAGGTCGGCCTGCTCCAGCCGGTCGTCGTACGGCAGATCGCTCCCGAACGCTACGAGCTCATCATGGGCGAGCGGCGCTGGCGGGCCTGCCGTGAGGCCGGGCTCGAAGCCATTCCGGCGATCGTACGAGCCACGGACGACGAGAAGCTGCTGCTCGACGCCCTGCTGGAGAACCTGCACCGGGCCCAGTTGAACCCGCTGGAGGAGGCCGCCGCCTACGACCAGCTGCTGAAGGACTTCAACTGCACCCATGACCAGCTGGCCGACCGCATCGGCCGCTCCCGCCCGCAGGTCTCCAACACCCTGCGCCTGCTGCGGCTCTCGCCGGCGGTGCAGCGCCGGGTGGCCGCCGGAGTACTGTCCGCCGGACATGCGCGGGCGCTCCTCTCGGTCGAGGACTCGGAGGAGCAGGACCGGCTTGCCCACCGGATCGTGGCCGAGGGCCTCTCGGTGCGGGCCGTGGAGGAGATCGTGACGCTCATGGGGTCACGGCCGCAGGCATCGCCGCGGTCGAAGGGACCGCGTGCCGGAGCTCGGCTGTCTCCCGCCCTGTCCGATCTCGCGACCCGGCTGTCCGACCGCTTCGAGACCCGGGTGAAGGTCGACCTGGGGCAGAAGAAGGGCAAGATCACCGTAGAGTTCGCCTCGATGGAAGACCTCGAACGCATTCTCGGCTCGCTGGCTCCCGGCGAGGGACCGGTACTTCAGAAGGGCCTGCTGGACGGCGGTCCGGAGGAGACCGAGACGGACTCCTGATCCCTCGGGCCTCTGGCCCCTCGGCGGGTCAGGGCGGGCAGAGGCTCCGCACAGGCGGGCCGTGAACCGGAACACCACCGGTTCACGGCCCGCCTTTGCTTCTCCTCGGTGTCCACCGAAACCCATCGTGGATACGATGCGATCAGGTATGACGCATCCACTTGACGCCTCGTCCCGGAGGGACGGCCGCTCGTGACGCAGCGGGCGAAGGAAGCGAGGATCAGCCTTCATGGGCCGTAGGCTCCTGCCGCTCACTCTGGACAATCTTGAGGATCTTCCCCAGCGCTGTCGCGCATGCGTCTTCTGGGAGCTGGACCCGGTCAGCGGTGAGGCCGCGGTCAGAGCGGGCAGGCTCGCCGTGGAGAAGGAAGCGTGGATCTCCGCCGTCCTGCTGGACTGGGGCTCGTGCGGTCGCGTCGCCTACGTCGACGATGCGCCGGTGGGATTTGTGCTCTACGCTCCTCCCGCCTATGTGCCCCGCTCCACCGCGTTCCCGACGAGCCCGGTCTCCCCGGACGCGGTCCAGCTGATGACGGGCTTCGTGCAGCCCGGCTACCAGGGACAAGGGCTGGGGCGGGTGCTGGTGCAGAGCGTCGCCAAGGATCTGCTGCGCCGCGGTTTCAAGGCCATCGAGGCTTTCGGGGACGCCCGCTGGAAGGAACCCGCCTGTGTGCTGCCGGCGGATCATCTGCTGGCGGTGGGCTTCAAGACGGTCCGGCACCACCCCGCGCACCCCCGGCTCCGCCTGGAGCTGCGCTCGACCCTCTCCTGGAAGGAAGACGTGGAGATGGCCCTCGACCGGTTGCTGGGAGCGGTCCAGAAGGAACCGGCACTGCGCCCCCTGTGACCCCCGCTGTACGCCGAATGGGCCAGCCCTGACGGGCTGGCCCATTCGTGTTTCACGTGAAACATGCGTCGCCGACCCGGCGGATCGGTTGACTAGGCGATGAAGTCCTCAAGATCGCGGACGATCGCGGCCTTCGGCTTCGCGCCGACGATGGTCTTGGCGACCTCGCCGTTCTGGTAGACGTTCAGCGTCGGGATCGACATGACGCCGTACTTGGCAGCCGTGTCCGGGTTCTCGTCGATGTTGAGCTTGACGATCTCGATCTTCTCGCCGTACTCGGCGGCGATGGCTTCGAGGGACGGGGCGATCTGGCGGCAGGGACCGCACCAGGCGGCCCAGAAGTCCACCAGTACGGGCTTGTCGCTCTTCAGGACGTCCTGCTCGAAGGAGGCGTCGGTCACGTGCTTCAGGGTGCCGGCCACGGCGGGCTCCTTAGTTTCTTCGCGTTCGTGCGGGGTGGGGCGGTCAGGGAGGTCAGACAGTGGTCTTCTCGGGCTCTGCCTGCTGCTCGTTGTCCGCGAGAGCGGCAAGGAACCGCTCGGCGTCCAGGGCGGCGGAGCAGCCGGTGCCCGCGGCGGTGATGGCCTGGCGGTAGGTGTGGTCGACGACGTCACCGGCACCGAACACACCGGTGAGGTTGGTGCGCGTGGAGGGCGCGTCGACCTTCAGGTAGCCCTCTTCGTCCAGGTCGAGCTGGCCCTTGAACAGCTCGGTCCGCGGGTCGTGGCCGATCGCGATGAACAGACCCGTCACCGGGAGATCCGAGAGTTCGCCGGTCTTGACGTTGCGCAGCTTCAGGCCGGACAGCTTCTGCTCGCCCTGGACCTCGGCGATTTCGCTGTCCCAGATGAACTTGATCTTCGGGTCGGCGAAGGCGCGCTCCTGCATCGCCTTGGAGGCGCGCAGCGTGTCCCGGCGGTGGACGATCGTCACGGACTTGGCGAACCGGGAGAGGAAGGTGGCCTCCTCCATCGCCGTGTCACCGCCGCCGATCACGGCGATGTCCTGGTCCTTGAAGAAGAACCCGTCGCAGGTGGCGCACCAGGACACACCCCGGCCGGAGAGAGCGTCCTCGTTGGGCAGACCGAGCTTGCGGTGCTGCGAGCCGGTGGTGACGATGACGGCCTTCGCCCGGTGCACGGTGCCCGAGGTGTCCGTGACGGTCTTGATCTCACCCGTGAGGTCGACGGAGACGACATCGTCCGGGATCAGCTCGGCGCCGAAGCGCTCGGCCTGGCCCCGCATGTTGTCCATGAGATCCGGGCCCATGATGCCGTCGCGGAAGCCGGGGAAGTTCTCCACCTCGGTGGTGTTCATCAGCGCACCACCCGCGGTGACGGCGCCTTCGAACACCAGCGGCTTCAGCGACGCGCGCGCGGTGTAGAGGGCCGCCGTGTAGCCGGCGGGCCCGGAGCCGATGATGATCACGTTGCGGACGTCGCTCACGGCTTGTTTCCTCGTCTCTGGACTGTGTCCTACGGCCGGTGGAGCTTCTCTCGGTGCTCTCACCCCACCCAACGGATCCTAAGGGGCGTGCATTCCCGGTGTCCTCGGGCACACGGAGGCGCCCGGACACGGCGGAAGGACGGAGAGCGGCGATGGGATGCGGCGTCTTCGGGAATCCCTGCTCAGGAGCGCGTGTAGGTGTGTGACAGCAGGACCCGGGCCGTGATGGCGGGATCGTGCACACAGGACGCGTCCACGACATAGGCGGTGACCCGGGAGCTCGCGCCGGAGGGGTCGGACAGCACCACCAGATAGGCGTCCCGGCCGGCGTAGAGGCCCGGCTGCGCGGCGAGAGGGGCGCCGGTGCTGTCGATGCCCTGGCGGACGCAGGGGGGGACCGCGACGGTCGGGTCGTCCTTGAGGATGTGGGGCTGCTCGGCACCTGGGCTCGTGCGCGTGGTGGCACCTGGTTCCGCACCGGTGTCCGGACCGGCGTCGGTTCCGAAGCTGTGCGGGGCGTGGGTCGTGCCCTGCGTCCGCGGTGTCCCGTCGAGCAGGCTGGTGACCTGACGCGCGAGAGTTCCCTCGGAGAAGGTCTGCGCGGAGGTACTTGAGGGGGCGGAAGCCGCTGTGCTGGCGTGCTGGTCGTCGTTCTGGGAGGTCAGGACGATTGTGGCGACCCCGAGGGCGGTGACGGTGAGAGCAGCGCCCAGGACGGCGATCCCGCGGCGCACACGGCGCGGGCGCGGTTTACGGCCGGGGCCGGTACGGGATGTCCGAACGTTGCCGACCGGGCGGTCCGCCGTGGGAGGTGCCGATGTTTCACGTGAAACATCGCCGCTTGTTTCACGTGAAACATGGCGGGCGCCACCAGTGATCTTCATCTCGGGGGCAGCGGGGTGGGGCTCTGCGGCGAGAGCGGCGTCGATCCGGTCCGCGATGTCGCTCGGCATGTGGTGCGGTGCCGGGAGGGTGCCGAGCAGGCTCCGGATCTCGTCGAGCGAGGCCCGGACGTCGGCGCAGTCGGCGCAGGTGCTCAGATGCCGTCGCAGATCCTCCGCCCGGGAAGGAGTGAGCAGTCCTTCGGTGAGGTCGGAGATCTCTGAGACGTCCGGGTGCCCGTCCGTGTCCGTCGTGGCAGTCACGCTCGCCCACCTCCGCCCTTCACCGCAGCTGAATCGCCTGGCTCGCCGTTGCGCGTCTCCCGGTCCGGAGGACTCGCTGCCGGTGGGACGGATGCACCCTGCGTCCGGTTCCGTCCCGGGCCCGGCTCCTCGCCGGCCTCGGCGCCGGAGCCGTTCGGCCGGAGATGGGTGAGCAGAGGGAGGAGTCTTGCTCTGCCCCGGGCGCAGCGGCTCTTCACCGTGCCCACCGGCACCTCGAGGACGCGAGCGGCCTCGGCGACGGGATAGCCCTGCATGTCCACGAGCACCAGAGCGGCCCGCTGGTCGGCCGGGAGTGTGCCCAGCGCCTCGATGAGCTGCCGCTGCACGTCGTTCCGCTCGGCAGGCGCGGAGGCCGACTCGTGCGGCTCCAGGAGCTGCTCCAGGCGCTCGGTGTCGTCCACCGGCGAGGTCTTCCGTGAGGCCGCCTTGCGGACCCGGTCGAGGCAGGCGTTGACCGTGATCCGGTGCAGCCATGTGGTGACGGCCGACTGCCCGCGGAAGGTGTGGGCGGCCCGGTAGGCGGAGACGAACGCGTCCTGCACGGCGTCAGCGGCCTCCTCGCGGTCCCCGAGCGTGCGCAGGGCGACCGCCCAGAGCCGGTCACGGTGACGCCGTACGAGCTCACCGAAGGCGTCGTGGTCACCCTCCACGTGGCGGGACAGGAGGTCCTGGTCGCTCGCGTCGTGGTAGGCGCTGTCGTCCGCCATCGGGCCCCCTCCCCCTCGGTGCGGCGTCAGCCGGCGAACTTCACTTCGGTGATCGCTTGCTTGTAGCCGGCGGTGCTGTACGTGTTCGCGTCGGCACCCGAGTAGGGCATGGCGGTGATCCAGACGAGGACGTACCGAGTCTTCTCCGGCTTGGCGGTCTTGACCGTGACGGTGGCGCCGCTGGTCGTGGCGTCCCCGATCTTCCGCATCGACTCCAGCGACCCCGGCGACAGGGACCCGGCCGCGTACAGCTCGACCGTGGTGTGGTCACCGCTGTAGAGGAGACCGGCGGACGCCTGACTGAGGTTCTGTTCCGAGCCGAGGTCGTAGACGATCCCTACACCGGGCTTGAACGGTGCGAGAGGCGGGCCCTCCATGAAGGTGCTCGTCTTCCAGTACGTCGACGGATTGCCGTCGTACGTCTTGCCGACGTCGCCGGGGTGCTGTGCGTCCCCCTTGGCGATGAACTCCTGCGCCCCCTGGACGGGGAGGGGCCGGAGCGGCTTCGGCTGCTGCTTGTCCTTCTTGTCGCTGCCGTCCTGCGTCTGCGTCTGGCTGTCCTTGGTGGACCTGCCGCCCTGGTCCATCAGGGCGTCGGCGAGCTGCCAACTGCCCAGCCCCAGCGCGGCGATGAGCAGGGCGGAGACGGCCCACTTCAGGGCCTTGCCGGTCCGGCTCTGGAGCGGGGGCGGCGGGGCCGGCACCGGCTGGGTGACGCCGGGACGCGGTGCCGGGCGCCCGTACGTGCCCTGCTGGTACGACGTGCCCTGGTACTCCGGCGGTGCGGTGAAGACGGGCTCCGGCGGGCGGATCCGCGGCATCTCACCGATCGCCTTCACCAGCTCCTCCGGCGTCGTGCACGGAGACTCATGACGCGAGGCGGTGGCGCCCTCGTTGACCAGGGCGCGCATGGCCAGCTCGGACAGACCGCGGTGGACCCCGGCGCGGACCTGGTCCGGCGGGATGAGGCCGACGGCCTTGGGCAGGCCGGACAGCCCGTAGGCGTCGTTCTCGTACGGCCAGCGCTGGGTGAGCGCGGCATACAGCAGCGCGCCGATCGCCTCGGTGTCGGCCCGCTGCGGTGTCTCGGAGCTGATCCCGCGGAGCGCGGCGTTCACGGCGAGGCCGCGGATGCGCCACTGACCGGTGGAGGCACGGAGCACCGCGTTCGGGTTCAGGCGCAGATGGGCCAGGCCCTCGCGGTGTGCGACGGCCATGGCGGAGGCGACCTGGCTGACCAACTGGTAGGCGTCGTGCGGCTCCAGCGGGCCGGTGGACAGCAGGGTGGTCAGTTCGGTGGCGTCGGGAAGCCACTCGTGGACGACGTAGACGAGGTCGTTCTCCTCGACGGCGTCGAGGACCTGGACGAAGCGCGGGTCCCCGAGCAGCGCCGAGGAACGGGCCGCTGCCAGGACCGAGCGGGCACGGGAGTGGTCGGCGGGCAGGATGTGCACCCCGACGGCCCGGCGGAGTTTCTCGTCCACCGCGCGCCAGCTGCTGAATCCGTCCAGACGGGTGACGCACTCCTCCAGGCGGTAGCGTCTGGCCAGTTTGTGACCGCTGTGCAGTTCGGGCGGTGAGGCCTTCTGACCGGGACGTTCGGTCCCGCCGCTCCCCTGCGCCTCGTCGTTGTCCGTGTCCCGCTCCCGGTTCTGGGCCACCCCGTCGGCCGTGGACTGGTCCGCCTCGGCGGTCAGCGGTTCGTCACCGCTGTTGTCTGCCACGTCGACGGCAGCCGTGCTCCGTTCCGCCACCGTCGCTCCTGCCTCCCCATCCATCGCGCTGTCCGACGCCGAAACCAATTGTGCCCACAGTCCGGCGCTATGCACGACACACGGCGGCGGACGATGGTTGTGCGCCTACCCCCGCCTCAACGTCCCAGCCGTCCGCGGACCATGCCCACGAGCGAGTTCATCTCCTCGATCCGCATCCGGCGGGCCGCGACGAAGAAGATGCCGAGCAGCAGCAGACCGCCGGCCAGCAGCGCGGCGAACGAACCGGCTACGCCCTGGCCCAGCAGATGGCTGATCTCGTAGCAGGCGGCACCGCTGACCAGCGCCGCCGGTACCGCGGCGATGCACAGCCGGGCGTACGTCCGCAGGACGCGGGAGCCGTCGAGGTCGCCGCCGAGCCGCTTGCGCAGCCTGCTCCAGGCGACCCCCACGCCGATCGCGTAGGCGAGGCCGTACGCGGCGGCCATGCCGATCACGGCCCAGCGGGCCGGCAGCACGAAGTAGCACACGGCCGAGGCGCCCGCGTTGACCGCGGCCACGATGACCGTGTTGTAGAAGGGCGTCCGAGTGTCCTCGTAGGCGTAGAAGGCACGCAGGACGACGTACTGCACGGAGTAGGGGATGAGGCCGAGGGCGAAGGCCATCAGCATGAATCCCATGTTGGTGGCCTCGCCGGTGCCCGAGGAGCCGAAGATCAGGGTGCACATCGGGATGCCGAGCGAGAGGAACCCGAAGGCGATCGGCACGATCGCGACGGCCGTGGTGCGCAGCCCCTGCGAGATGTCGTCGCGGACGGCGCCGGTGTCGTCCTCGTGGGCCGAGCGGGAGATCCGCGGCAGCAGGGCGGCCATCAGGGAGACGGTGATGATGGCCTGGGGCAGGCCCCAGATCAGCTGGGCGTTGGCGTAGGCGGCGAAGCCGACGCCGTCCACGGAGGACTGCTTGCCCGCCGCGGTCGACAGCCGGGTGACGATGATCGCCCCGGCCTGGTTGGCGAGGACGAAGAGAATGGTCCACTTGGCGAGGCTCGCGGCCTTCCCGAGGCCCTGCCCCCGCCAGTCGAAGCGCAGCCGCAGCCGGAACCCGGTCTCCCGCAGATACGGGATCATCGCCAGCGCCTGGACGATGAGACCGAGCAGGATGCCCACACCGAGCAGCCGCTGGCCCTCCGGCGGGATGCTCGCCACGCCCATGCCGGAGTGGGCGGCGGTGCCGTACACCCAGATGAACGTGCCGAGCGTCACGATGATGACGATGTTGTTCAGGACCGGGGTCCACATCATCGCGCCGAACTTCCCGCGCGCGTTGAGGACCTGCCCCATCACCACATGGACGCCCATGAAGAAGATCGAGGGCACGAAGTAGCGGGTGAAGGTGATGCCGACCTGGTTGGCCGCCGGGTCGCCCGCCACCGACGGGGACAGCACCCGGATCAGGAGCGGCGCCGCGACCACCGCGAGCACGGTGAGCGCCCCCAGCGCCACCATGACCAGCGTCAGCAGCCGGTTGGCGTAGGCCTCGCCGCCGTCGTCGTCCTCCTTCATGGCCCGGACGAGCTGCGGGACGAAGACCGAGTTGAGGCCGCCGCCGACGGTCAGGACGTAGATCATCGTCGGCAGCTGGTAGGCGATCTGGAAGGTGTCGCCGAGCAGGCCGACGCCCAGTGCCGAGACGATCATCGCGGAGCGGATGAAGCCCGTGAGCCGGGAGACCATCGTGCCGGCCGCCATCACGGCGCTGGACTTGAGCAGCCCCGACGCCTTGCCGCCCTTCTTCGCCGCCGGGGCGGCCGAGGGGGCGGGGGCAGGTGCCTCGGCCACGGTCCGGGTAGCGCCCGGAGCCGGGGCGTAGGGGCCCATCGGGCCCTGACCGGCGGCCGGGACCGGCGCGGGACCGGGGACGGACGGCGGCTCGGGCGGCGCCGGGTACCCGCCCATGCTCTGCGGGGCCTGGTAGTCCTGCCGCCCGGCCGGGTAGCCCTGCTGGTCCGCGGGCGGGTAGCCGTAGCCCTGCTGGTCCTGGTAGGCGGGCTGCCCGGGGGCCTGGTAGCCGCTCTGGCGGGGGTCGTAGCCGTACGGCCCGGCTTCCTGCTGGTTCGGGTGGGCGGACTGCCGGGGGTCCTGGGGGTAGCCGCCCTGCTGCTGGTCGCGGAAGAGGTGCGCGAAGGCGTCCGGCTCGTGCTGCTCCTCGGCGGAGTGGCTGACCAGGTCGTCGACGCCCACGAACTGCGTGGTGCGGGGATCCTCGCCGTACGGCAGGTACTGGGTGGTGCCCGACGGCTCGGGCGGCGGGGTCTGGGCCCAGATCCGTGGGTCCGGTGGGTACGGGGAGGGCGGTGGGCTGCCGTACAGCGGCTGCTGCGGCTCGTACGTACCCGGCGCTGGTGGCGGGTGCGCGGCACGGTCGTACAGGGCCTCGCCGACCGGGTCCTGGGCGGTGAGGTCCTGCTGCCGGTACGGGTCCTCGGCGTAGGCGTCCTGGAGGTACATGTCCGCGGGCGGCTGCTGCGGCACCTGGCCGTGCTCGGACGGCGGGGTACCGGGGTGGCCCGAGCCGCCCACGGCCCGGCCGTGGTCAGGGTCGTACGGCGCGTTCATGGTTACCCCACCTCATCGTCCCGGGCCCTCCGGGCCACGACATCCTCAACGGTCCACTTTCTCACCCGTGCCGGACGGGTCGGCGCTTTCGGATGCGGTGTCCGGTGTCGGGTCACTCGGCTGCTCCCGGTCTGCTGCGGGGGACCGGCTGCCCGACTCCTGCGTGAGACGTTCCGCGGGGCCCGCGGGGTTCTCCGGTTCGCTGTTCTCCGGGTCACCCGGTTCCCGGCCGGTCTCGGCGGAGCCGTCGGGGGCGGGAGAGCCGCCGGAACCGCCGTCGCCGCGGCCGGGACCGTCCCCGCCGTCCGCTCCGGTGTCCCCCGGTCCTTCTGCGTCCCCTGTGGCCTGCGCGTTCTCGCCGTCCTGCGGCTCCTCCCCGGCCGCCGCCCGCTTGCGCTGGGTGTACATGCGGAAACCGGCGAGGACGAGCAGCAGCACACCGCCGCCGATGACCAGCATGACGGTGGCGGTGACCTCGGTGACCTTCACGTCGAAGCTGACGGGCGCGCCGTACTCCTGGCCGTCCTGCGTGTACAGCTGGGCGACCACCGTCACGGGCCCGTTGGCGTTGGCGGACGTGGTGAACTTCACGGACTGGCTGTGCCCGCCGGAGACCGCGATCGGCTGCTCCGCGTACGCCTTGCCGCCGATCTTCAACCGGGTGGGGTTGGACGAGGTGAGCCGCAGCACCAGGTGGTCGACGCCCTGCACCAGGTTGTTCTGGACCGTCACAGGGATCGTCGCGCTGCGGCCGGAGAGCTTGGTCTCCGACTTGTCGATCAGTTTGACCTCTTCGGAGAGGTCGTCGAGGTAGGCCTTGACTCCGTCGCGGAAGCCCGCGGCCGCCCTGTCGCGGCCGCGCCAGGACGTGGACATCTCGCGGTTCATCGCGCGTCCGAAGGGGGTGACGACCCGGGACTCGTCGGTGAGCACCACCGCGAAGTTGTCGACCTTGTCCTGGGTGTCGGCGATCTCCGTGAAGGCCGGGCCCCGCAGCTCCCGCTTGCGCAGCGACGAGGGGTAGCGGGACGCCGACGGAACCTTCGTCGTGGCCTTGGGGTCCGGATCGGCCTTGGCCGCGCCGGCCAGATCCTGGGACTGGGACCAGGTGCCCTGCTGGAGGGCGAGCAGGGCCTGGTACATGGCCTGGGCCTGGCTGGTGCTGGGCATGCGCTGCGGGGCGACGACGATGCTGCGCTGCTTGCTCGTCTGACCGTTGAGTTCGAGGCTCTGGGCGAGGAACTGCTGCACCGCGAGCGTGCTGGCACCGGCCTGCGACAGATCGCCCTCGAACGCGGTCGACAGGCGTGCGTCCGCGACGACCGCGGTGGTGCCCTGGCCGATGGGCCGGGCCGCGGACGGCGTGTAGGTCATGCTGTCCGGCTCTTCGAGGCTGTCGCTGCGCGCGATGACCTTGTCGGCTCCGGCGGAGGTGGCGACCCGGATGATCGACGGATCGACGGCACCGTTCACCGGCCAGGCGAAGTCCGTGGCCGGTTTGACGTGGAGCACCGTCTCCACCGTGCTGGCGGCGACGTCCGTGGCGTCCTTGAGCAGGCTCAGGGTCCCGGAGACGCTGGTGCCGCGGTGGGCGACCGCCGCGAGGTCCGGATCCGCGAACGGCAGCGCCACGACCTCCTTGCCCGCCACCGCCTGCTGGAGCTCGGCGAGCCACTGCTTGGCCACCGCCTGGTGGGTGCCGGCGACAGGATCCGCACCGGGGTCCGTCCGGATGCGGTAGTTGCGGGTCATGGCGTCGACGGACGCCAGCAGGTCAGGGTCGATCACCCAGGTGACGTCGAGATCCTTGCCCAGGGTGAGCATCCGTTCCAGCCGGCCGCCCGGGGCGAGGTCCTTGGCGAGGTCGTCGTTGAGGAAGACCGGTGTCTGCACGGCGCCGGGGCCGGTCTCCGCCGTCATGTGGACGGTGGAGACGAGGGGCCACAGGGCGGTCGTCTTCGTCTTCACCGATGCGTCGGAGGGCTGCCACGGCAGGAAGGTGTGCTGGATGCCCAGGACCTGGTCCCACCGCTGGACGGGCGTCTGCCCCGACAGCGAGACGGAGAACTCGTAGACGCCGTCGGCGCCGAGGTCCAGCTTGGCGGCCGGGACGGAGATGCTGAAGTGCTGCGCGACGCCGGGCTGGAGCGCGGTGAACTTCTGTGTGTACTTGCCGCCGATCTCCGAGCCGTCGGTACCGGGCTCGAAGTCGGTGCGCTGCGCCACGGTGTCGATCTCGGAGCGAGTGTCCAGGAGCGGGCCCACCCGCAGCCCGACGTGCGCGTCGGTGACCGGCTGCTTCCCCTTGTTCGTCACCGTGCCCGACACGGTCACCGTGTCTCCCGCGGAGGGGATGCTGGGGCTGAGGGAGTCGAGGGACACCGCGACGGTGCGCGACCCGGAGACGGCGGCCCGGGGCGCTTCCTGGCCGGAGGCGTGCGCGGCCGGGGCGGAGAGCTGGAGCAGACCGGCCAGCAGCGGCGCCCCGGCGAGCAGTGTCCCGGTTCGCCGCAGCCAGCGGCGGGCAGGTGAGGGACTGGTCCCCAGGAAGTCTGCCGCCTCGGCCACGCGCTCGCCCGTCCCTCGTCGTCAGTGGTCGTCGGAATGTGCGTCCCCGCATGGTAACGAGACCTGCGGAGCGGAAGTGCCGCGGAGGCGGCCACAAGATCGCCGGGAAGCCGGGGCGCGCCCTGGATATCCGCGTATCCGGGGATGCCGTTCGTTACATCACGATGGGACGGTCTTGAACGGGTAAGCAAGGGGGCGTCCCCGTGCGCGCACCGGAACGACGCGGCCGGGCCGCCTGGGCACGTACCCTCTTCTGTTGTGCCGAACGCCAACGATGACACTCCCCCTGCCCTGAGCCAGGTGCAGCAGCGCGCGGTCAGCGAGCTGCTGCGGGTGGCCCCTGTCGCCGACGACCTCGCGCGCCGTTTCCAGGAGGCGGGGTTCTCGCTCGCTCTGGTCGGCGGGTCCGTCCGTGACGCGCTGCTCGGCCGGCTCGGCAACGACCTGGACTTCACGACGGACGCGCGTCCCGAGGACGTACTGAAGATCGTGCGGCCCTGGGCGGACGCCGTGTGGGAGGTCGGGATCGCCTTCGGCACGGTCGGTGCGCAGAAGGACGGCTATCAGATCGAGGTGACGACCTACCGGTCCGAGGCGTACGACCGCACCTCGCGCAAGCCCGAGGTGGCGTACGGCGACTCCATCGAGGAGGACCTGGTCCGTCGGGACTTCACCGTGAACGCCATGGCCGTCGCGCTGCCGGAGAAGAGGTTCATCGACCCGCACGGCGGCCTGGAGGATCTGGCGGAGCGAGTGCTGCGCACCCCCGGCACCCCGGAGGAGTCCTTCTCGGACGATCCGCTGCGGATGATGCGGGCCGCGCGCTTCGCCGCGCAGCTCGACTTCGAGGTCGCCCCCGAGGTCGTCACGGCGATGAAGGAGATGGCCGGGCGCATCGAGATCGTCTCCGCCGAGCGGGTACGGGACGAGCTGAACAAGCTGATCCTCTCCACCCGTCCGCGCAAGGGCCTGACTCTGCTCGTCGACACCGGGCTGGCCGACCGGGTGCTGCCCGAGCTGCCCGCCCTCCGGCTGGAGCGGGACGAGCACCACCGGCACAAGGACGTCTACGACCACTCGCTGATCGTTCTGGAGCAGGCGATCGACCTGGAGGAGGCGGGTCCCGACCTCACCCTCCGCCTGGCCGCCCTGCTGCACGACATCGGCAAGCCCCGTACGCGTCGCTTCGAGAAGGACGGCCGGGTCTCCTTCCACCACCACGAGGTGGTCGGCGCGAAGATGACCAAGAAGCGCATGACCGCCCTGAAGTACTCCAACGAGCTGGTGAAGGACGTCTCGCACCTGGTCGAGCTGCATCTGCGCTTCCACGGTTACGGCACCGGCGAGTGGACGGATTCGGCGGTCCGCCGCTATGTCCGCGACGCCGGTCCGCTACTCGACCGCCTGCACAAGCTGACCCGGTCCGACTGCACCACCCGGAACAAGCGCAAGGCGCTCGCGCTGTCCCGTGCGTACGACGGTCTGGAGGAGCGCATCGCCCAGCTCCAGGAGAAGGAGGAGCTGGACTCCATCCGCCCGGACCTCGACGGCAACCAGATCATGGAGATCCTCGGTGTCCCGCCCGGTCCCGCGATCGGCCGCGCCTACAAGCACATGCTGGAGCTGCGCCTGGAGCACGGCCCGATGGAGCACGATGCCGCTGTGGCGGCCCTTCGGGAGTGGTGGGCCCAGCAGGAAGGCTGACAGTGCGGAGGCCGTGTTTCACGTGAAACATGACCTCCGTGGCACCCGGCCATGACGAAGGGGCGGTGTTTCACGTGAAACACCGCCCCTTCGCCGTACTGCCGAGTCAGGGCGTTACTTGGCTTCCTTCAGGCAGAGCACCACATCGTGGCCGCCGCCGTACTGGACGTAGGAGATCGTCGCGTCGGTGACGGTCTTGCACTTATCCGTGTCGGTGGAGCCGTCGAACTTCTCGACCACCTTGTACTGGGCGTTGGCGGACGAGCAGTCGACCTCCTTGAGGTCGGCCTTGGTCATCGTTCCGTCGTTGTGCATGCACGAGCCCACCGAGGTGGTCTCCGCGTCGTCGCGGGTCAGGAACCAGCCCGCGCCGAACTTCAGGAGAGCGATGATGATGGCGACCACGATCACACCGATGATGCGGATGGCTTTCTTGCCCAGACGCTTGCCGGCCGGTGCGGGCGGCGGCACCGGCGCGCCCTGCTGCTGGGGGAAGGGGGCGTACGGCTGCTGCGGCGGGTAGGGCTGCTGCGGGACTCCCGGCTGACCGGGCTGCTGCCCCATGGGAGCGGTGGGGGCCTGGGCGTACGGGTTCTGGCCCTGGGGCGGCGGCGGAGTGGTCACTTGGGGGTCCCCCTAGAACATAGGCACGATGACGCGAACACGGCGTCGAAATAAGACGCACGTAAGCTACAGGCCCCCACTGACATCCCTGTACTTCCCAGGAGACTCTGTGTCTTTGATGTGACAGTCAGCGGTGTTCAAACCGGGCCATAGCCCCCGCAACCCCTCCGTAGATCACGGCAATCGTGATGACCAGGACCGTCGATCGGCCGTCCGGAGGCAGCATCAGCGCCGCGACGGCCGCCGCGCCGACGAAGGCGACATTGAACAGCACGTCGTAAACGGAAAAGATCCGGCCGCGGAAGCCGTCCTCGACACCGGACTGCACGACCGTGTCCGTGGCGATCTTCGCTCCCTGGGTGACGAGCCCGAGCACGAAGGCCGCGACCAGCAGCGGACCGGTGGCGAACGGCAGCCCGAGAGCGGGTTCCAGCACCGCGGCGGAACCGGCGCACACCGCGATCCAGCGCAGGGGGCCCAGCCGGCCGGCGGCCCAGGGAGTGACCAGCGCCGCGGCGAAGAACCCGGCCCCGGACGCGCCCAGCGCGAGACCGAGCAGGCGCAGCCCCTCGTCCGCGTGCGCGGACAGGCCGTAGCGGCACAGCATCAGCACCATGACCGTCAGCGCGCCGTAGCAGAACCGCATCAGCGCCATCGCGCCCAGAGCCTGAGCCGCCGCCCGGCGCGGCGGCGCGGCGAGGTGCCGTACACCGGCCAGCAGGCCCCGCGCGGTGCCGGTCAGCGCGGCACCCAGCCGGGGCGGCGCCGGGTCGCGGTCGGGGCCGAGGAGGTCGCGGGCCATCAGCAGGGACGTGAGGGCGGCGCACAGATAGAGGACGGCGCCCAGCAGCACCACGGCGGCGTCCGAGTCGGCCCCGGCCAGGCGCAGGGCGAAGGCGAGGCCGCCGCCCCCGAAGGCCGCGAGGGAGCCCGCGGTCGGCGACAGGGAGTTGGCGACGACCAGCCGCTCGGCGTCCACCACCCGCGGCAGCGCGGCGGACAGGCCCGACAGAACGAAGCGGTTGACGGCGGTGACGCACAGGGCGGAGGCGTAGAACAGCCAGTCGGCGGCGCCCGCCGCCATCAGCACGGCGGTGGCGGCGGCCAGCACCGCGCGGGCGAGATTGCCGTAGAGGAAGACCTGACGGCGCCGCCAGCGGTCCAGCAGCACACCGGCGAACGGGCCGACCAGGGAGTAGGGCAGCAGCAGCACCGCCATCGCCGAGGCGACGGCGGCGGCCGAGGCCTGGTGCTCGGGGGAGAAGACGACGTGGGCGGCGAGCGCGACCTGATAGACGCCGTCGGCACCCTGGGAGAGCAGCCGTATGGCGAGCAGCCGTCGGAAGCCCTGCTGGCGCAGCAGGACGCGCAGGTCACGGACGACGGCCATGGGGCACAGCCTCACATACGCGAGGGTCCCCGGGGCACAGACGGGAGGGTCCCCGGGGCGATCGCCTCGGGGACCCTCTCAGCCCTGGCAGGAGCGTTCAGCGTGACGTCAGCGCTCGACGTCGCCGCGGATGAACTTCTCGACGTTCTCGCGGGCCTCGTCGTCGAAGTACTGGACCGGCGGGGACTTCATGAAGTACGAGGACGCCGACAGGATCGGGCCGCCGACGCCGCGGTCCTTGGCGATCTTCGCGGCGCGCAGGGCGTCGATGATGACACCCGCGGAGTTCGGGGAGTCCCAGACCTCGAGCTTGTACTCCAGGTTCAGCGGGACGTCACCGAAGGCGCGGCCCTCGAGGCGGACGTAGGCCCACTTGCGGTCGTCCAGCCAGGCCACGTAGTCGGACGGGCCGATGTGGACGTTCTTCTCGCCGAGGTCCCGGTCGGGGATCTGCGAGGTGACGGCCTGCGTCTTGGAGATCTTCTTGGACTCCAGGCGCTCGCGCTCGAGCATGTTCTTGAAGTCCATGTTGCCGCCGACGTTCAGCTGCATCGTGCGGTCCAGGACGACGCCCCGGTCCTCGAACAGCTTCGCCATGACACGGTGCGTGATGGTGGCGCCGACCTGCGACTTGATGTCGTCACCGACGATCGGGACGCCCGCCTCGGTGAACTTGTCCGCCCACTCCTTGGTACCGGCGATGAAGACCGGGAGGGCGTTGACGAAGGCGACCTTGGCGTCGATGGCGCACTGGGCGTAGAACTTCGCCGCGTCCTCGGAGCCGACCGGCAGGTAGCAGACGAGGACGTCGACCTGCTTGTCCTTGAGGACCTGGACCACGTCGACCGGAGCCTCGGCGGACTCCTCGATGGTCTGGCGGTAGTACTTGCCGAGGCCGTCGAGGGTGTGGCCGCGCTGCACCGTCACACCGGCGGAGGGCACGTCGCAGATCTTGATGGTGTTGTTCTCGGAGGCGCCGATGGCGTCCGAGAGGTCCAGACCGACCTTCTTCGCGTCTACGTCGAAGGCGGCCACGAACTCGACGTCACGCACGTGGTAGTCGCCGAACTGCACGTGCATGAGGCCCGGGACCTTGGCCGCCGGGTCGGCGTCCTTGTAGTACTCGACGCCCTGCACCAGCGATGCGGCGCAGTTGCCCACACCGACGATGGCTACGCGAACCGAACCCATTCCGGTTGCTCCCTGTGTGTACTGGTGAAGCCCCGACGGGACCTCACGTGGCGGTGTCGCCGGGCGTATCCGGCCGGGAAGGATCCCCGGTCCGGGGCAGGCCGCCCGTCGCTCCATTGGTGGTGTCCTGCTGAGCGGTCCCCCCGTCGGCGGAACCCTTGAGGTCCCGCCCGGCCCGCTCACTCTCGATGAGCTCGTTCAGCCAGCGCACTTCGCGCTCCACGGACTCCATCCCGTGGCGCTGGAGCTCAAGGGTGTAGTCGTCGAGGCGCTCCCTGGTGCGCGCGAGGGAGGCGCGCATCTTCTCCAGACGCTCCTCCAGCCGGCTGCGGCGGCCCTCGAGCACGCGCATGCGCACATCGCGCGAGGTCTGCCCGAAGAAGGCGAAGCGCGCGGCGAAGTGCTCGTCGTCGTACGCGTCGGGGCCGGTCTGGGAGAGCAGCTCCTCGAAGTGCTCCTTACCTTCTGCCGTCAACCGGTAGACGATCTTCGCGCGGCGCCCGGCGAGCGGGGCGGCGAGGGCGTCCTCGGTGGTGTTCCCCGGTTCCTCGGTCAACCAGCCGTTGGCGACCAGCGTCTTGAGGCAGGGATACAGCGTCCCGTAACTGAACGCACGGAACACACCCAGCGACGTATTGAGCCGTTTGCGCAGCTCATAGCCGTGCATCGGGGACTCGCGGAGCAGGCCGAGTACGGCGAACTCAAGGATTCCGGAACGCCGGCCCATCGTCGCCTCCTCTCTGCCGCGACCCGGTGCCGGCTCATGCCGTACCGGGTGCCGTGACGGTCTTTATGTCGCACTGATGTATCGACTCGATACATCCAGACGATAGAACGACCCCGCGTGTGCGACAAGGGGGGACAGGGTGAACGGGATCACATCACTGTTTCGTTGCAGCCAAGTTGCCTGGTTTGGGGTGAACTTCGGGACCCGGTGGGTTTTGGCGGTGCGTAGTCTGTCCGCCATGCACGACACCGGGAACCTGGCGACGCATGGGGACGTCCTTGTCCCTGGTGCAGTACGGGTGGAGGCGCGACCGGCCACATCCGTACGTTCGGGGGGACCGGAAACCAGCCGCTGTTTCCAGGCGCGCACGGGTGCGCCTGCCCGAGGAGTAATCGTTCGATGAGCGAGCACCGTCGCAAACCGCCGCAGCCGCAGGGAGGCGGACGTGCCGCGGCCCGACGCGGCCAGTCCGGCTCGTCCTCCGGCCGCCGCGCGGCCCCGCGAGGCGCCAACGGATCTTCAGCCGACTCCGATGGGTCCACCTCCGGGTCCACGTCCCACGGGTCGGGCTCGTACGGCGCGGCACAGGAGGGGCGTCCCTACGGTGGCCGGGCCGAGGCCCGCCGGGCGGCGCAGCGCGGCGGCCGGCGGCGCGGAGGCGGGCCCGGCGGCCCCACCGGGCCCGGACGCGGCCAGGGCCGGACGGCTCCGCCCGCCAAGAAGCGGTTCATCGACTATCCGCGCGCGGGCAAGTACGGCTGGCGGCGCTGGATGCCGTCCTGGAAGCTGGTCACGGGGCTGTTCATCGGCTTCGTCGGCAGCCTGGTGGCGGTGGCCGGCATCGGGTACGCGATGGTGAGCGTCCCGAACATCCAGGAGACCGCGACCGCCCAGAACAACGTGTACTACTGGGCCGACGGCAGCGAGATGGTCCGGACGGGCGGCGAGATCAACCGCCAGATCCTGAACAACTCGGACATCCCCAAGAACATGCGCAACGCGGTCATCTCGCAGGAGAACAAGACCTTCGAGACCGACAGCGGCATCGACCCCAAGGGCATCACGCGCGCGCTGCTCAACATGGCCCGGGGTCAGCAGACCCAGGGCGGGTCCACCATCACCCAGCAGTACGTCAAGAACGCGATGCTGAACGACCAGTCGCAGACGATCTCCCGCAAGTTCAAGGAGATCTTCGTGTCGGTCAAGGTCGGGACCAAGGTGCCCAAGGACCAGATCATGGCGGGGTACCTCAACTCCTCCTACTACGGTCGCGGGGCCTACGGGCTCCAGGCGGCGTCCCGGGCGTACTTCAACAAGGACGCCAAGGACCTGGACGCCGGCGAGTGCGCCTTCCTGGCGGCGGTGCTCAAGGGCGCCACGTACTACGACCCGGCCGGCTCGACGTCCATCGACCCGTCGGCGACGCCCCAGGCCAACACCAAGCGCGTCATGAACCAGATGCAGGACACGCTCAACAAGATGGTCGAGTACGGGCATCTGAGCGCCGCGGAGCGGGACAAGTACCGGTCGCTCCCCAAGTGGCAGAGCCCCCGGTCGAACACCCGGCTGAGCGGCCAGGTCGGCTATCTCGTCGACCTCGCCAAGGCCTACGTGATCAACAACACCGGCATCACCGCGGACAAGCTCCAGCAGGGCGGCTACCAGATCCACACGACCTTCGAGAAGGACAAGGTCGACAAGCTGAAGACCGCGGTGGAGAAGGTCCAGAAGAACAACATCGACCCCAAGAAGCGTCCGAAGTACGACACGCACGTGCAGTTCGGCGGCGCCTCGGTGGACTCCAAGACGGGGGCCATCAAGGCGATCTACGGCGGTGAGGACTGGACCAAGCACTTCACCGACAACGCGGACGCCACCGGTGCCCAGGTCGGTTCGACGTTCAAGCCGTTCGTGCTGGCGGCGGCCATGCGTGACGGTGTCCGTGATCCGGACGGGGGCGAGAACCAGGGGGCGGACGAACGCACCCTCGTCTCCCCCAAGAGCCGCTTCAGCGGCAAGAACAAGCTCAAGATCAAGAAGTACGACGGGACCGTCTGGAAGAACGAGAAGGGCGAGGAGTGGCTCCAGACGAACGACGACAACGAGTCGGTCGGTACCGCGCCCAACTACATGATCGACCTGCGTGAGGCGATGCGGCAGTCGGTCAACACCGCCTTCGTGCAGCTCGGTATGGACGTCGGCCTGGACAAGGTCAAGGACGCGGCGCTGGACGCGGGCCTGAAGAAGGACAGCCTGACCGGTACCACCTTCCCGTCGTTCTCCATCGGTATCTCCGACCCGAGCGCGATCCGCATGGCGGGCGCCTACGCGACGTTCGCCACCAGCGGGAAGCAGAACGAACCGTTCTCCGTCACGAAGATCGAGAACCAGGACGGGTCGGTCTACGAGCACAAGAGCGCGGCCAAGCAGGCCTTCGACGCCAACGTCGCCGACAACGTCACCGATGTCCTGAAGACCGTGGTCGAGAAGGGCACCGGTACCAACGCCCAGCTGCCCGGACGGGAAGTGGCGGGCAAGACCGGTACCACCGACGGCAACAAGTCGGCCTGGTTCGTCGGCTACACCCCGCAGCTGTCCACCGCGATCAGCATGTTCCGGCTGGACGACAACGAGAAGAACAAGTCGCGCACGTTCCTGGAGATGTACCACACCGGTGGCCAGGACAAGATCCACGGTTCCTCGTTCCCGTCCGAGATCTGGCACGACTACATGATGGAAGCGCTCAAGGGCCAGTCCCCGGAGAAGTTCCCGACGCCCGAGCCCATCGGTGAGATCGTCAACGCCGCGCCCAGCCCGACGCCGACTCCCACGGCCACCCAGACCGAGGAGAACAGTCCGTCCCCGTCGACCACTCCCAGCAAGCCGGAGAACAGCCCGGTCGCGCCGCCGCCTCCGCCGTCGCCCAGCCAGACGCACTGCAATTTCTGGGGCTGTGACGACAACGGTGGGCAGAACGGCAACAACGGGGCCAACGGCGGCAATGGCGCCAACGGCGGCAACGGCGGCAACGGAGGTGATGGCGGCGACGATGGCGGACCCGGTGGCGGGGGCGATGCGAACGGAGGCACCGGAACCTCACCGTCGCCCACGAAGTCGTCGTGGTGGCCGTAGAGACGGCGACACAGCGGCTGGGGCCGCCTCGTCGCCGCCGTCGGCCATGAGCCGGGGCGTCGCTCCGCCGGACCGTTTCACGTGAAACACGGGCCGCCGCATCCACCGGGTGCGGCGGCCCACGGCGTTTTCACCGACGCGTACGGCAGGATGTGCGGCATGCCCAGTGCTGAATCGACGCAAGCGAGCGTGCACGAGCCCGGCCCGGTCCGGCCGACCGAGGAGGACGAGGTCGCCGCGGCCGGCAGTGAGCTGATCGGCGGTCCTGTCGGGCGGTACGCGCTGCTCGGGACGTCCTGGTGGACCCCGGTGCGGGTGATCGCCCTGGTCGCGATCGGCATGTTCGCCCTCGGCCTGGTCCAGAAGGCGCCGTGCTACCACAGCGCCTGGTTCTTCGGAGCGAGTTCGCAGTACACGAAGGCCTGCTATTCGGACATCCCGCATCTCTACCAGGGACGCGGATTCGCCGACGGGCTCGTGCCGTACTTCGACAAACTCACCGGGGACATGCCCTACCTCGAGTACCCGGTACTGACCGGTGTGTTCATGGAGGTGGCCTCCTGGCTGACCCCGCACAGCGGCAGCATCCAGCACCAGGAGCGCTGGTACTGGATGGTCAACGCCGGGATGCTCATGGCGTGCGCGGCCGTCATCGCGGTCTGTGTGACCCGGACGCACGCCCGGCGCCCGTGGGACGGCCTGCTGGTCGCCCTGGCGCCGGCCCTGGCCCTGACCGCCACGATCAACTGGGACCTGCTGGCGGTCGCCCTGACGGCCGCGGCGATGCTGATGTGGGCGCGCGAGCGTCCCGTCGCCTTCGGTGTCCTGCTCGGGCTCGCCACGGCCGCCAAGCTCTATCCCGCGCTGCTGCTCGGTCCGCTGCTGGTCCTGTGCTGGCGGGCCGGCCGGTGGAGCGAGTTCGGCAAGGCGCTCGCGGGCGCGGTCGTCGCCTGGCTGGTCGTCAATCTGCCGGTGATGGCCTTCGCCGGTGACGGCTGGTGGCAGTTCTACCGGTTCAGCCATGACCGGGGCGTCGACTTCGGATCCTTCTGGCTGATCTGGGCCCAGAACTCGACCGACCCGCCCAGCACCGACTTCGTGAACACCGTGGCCACGCTGCTGGTGGTGGTGTGCTCCCTCGGCATCGCGGCCCTCGCGCTCATGGCCCCGCGCCGGCCGCGGTTCGCCCAGCTCGCCTTCCTGATCGTGGCGGTCTTCATCCTCACCAACAAGGTCTACTCACCGCAGTACGTCCTGTGGCTGATCCCGCTGGCCGTGCTCGCCCGCCCGAAATGGCGCGACTTCCTGATCTGGCAGGCGTGCGAGGTGGCGTACTTCCTCGGGATCTGGCTGTACCTCGCGTACACGACCAGCGGAGACGCCCACAAGGGACTGCCGACCGACGGCTACCACTGGGCGATCGCCGTCCACCTGGCGGGGACGCTGTACCTGTGCGCGGTCGTCGTGCGCGACATCCTCGTGCCGGACCGCGACGTGGTGCGCCGGTCCGGGGACGACGATCCCTCGGGCGGTGTGCTCGACGGGGCCGAGGACGTCTTCGTGCTGGGAGCCGCGGCCCGCCCGGCCCGGCACATGGCCTGCTACGAGGACACCGAGGCCGAGGCCGAGGAGGAGTGGGCCGGTGGCCCCGCGGAGTACCGCGAAGCACCGGAGCACCCGGAAGGGCGTTCGCTCTGAGCGAACGCCGCTGATGAGGCTGATGGCGCCATGGACGAGGCCCTGCCCGGGGACCACCGGACAGGGCCTCATCCACGCGTGACGGCGACCGGGCTCAGCGGTCCACGATCCGGTCGAACTGCGTGGTGGTGTGCCGCAGATGGGCGACGAGTTCGTCGCCGACCGTCGGTTCCGGCGCGTCCGAGGGCACGAACAGGATCGAGACCTGCATGTGCGGCGGCTCGGCGAACCAGCGCTGCTTGCCGCCCCAGACGAACGGCGAGAGGTTCCGGTTCACGGTGGCGAGGCCGGCCCGTGCGACGCCCTTGGCGCGCGGCATGACGCCGTGCAGCGCCTTGGGCGCCTCCAGACCCACGCCGTGCGACGTACCGCCCGCCACGACCACCAGGAAGCCGTCGGAGGCCACCTTCTGCTGGCGGTAGCCGAAGCGGTCGCCCTTGGCCACGCGCGTCACGTCCAGGACCGCGCCGCGGTACTGGGTGGCCTCGTGGTCGCCCAGCCACAGCCGGGTGCCGATCCGGGCGCGGAAGCGGGTCTGCGGGAACTGCTGCTGGAGCCGGGCGAGTTCGTCGGCCTTCAGATGGCTGACGAACATGGTGTGCAGCGGAAGCCGGGCCGCGCGCAGCCGGTCCATCCAGCCGATGACCTCCTCGACGGCGTCCGAGCCGTCCGTCCGGTCCAGCGGCAGATGGATGGCGAAGCCCTCCAGGCGGACGTTCTCGATGGCGGCGTGCAGCTGCGGCAGCTCCTGCTCGCTGACACCGTGCCGCTTCATCGAGGACATCACCTCGATCACGACGCGGGCTCCGACGAGGCCGTAGACGCCGTCGATGGAGGACACCGAGCGGATCACCCGGTCGGGCAGCGGCACGGGCTCCTCGCCGCGCCGGTAGGGCGTCAGCACCAGCAGGTCGCCGCCGAACCAGTCCTTGATCCGGGCGGCCTCGTACGTCGTGCCGACGGCGAGGATGTCCGAGCCGAGCCGGGTGGCCTCCTCGGCCAGGCGCTCGTGCCCGAAGCCGTAGCCGTTGCCCTTGCAGACCGGGACCAGTCCGGGGAACTGCTCCTGCACGTGCTTGTGATGCGCCCGCCAGCGCGCGGTGTCGACGTAGAGCGTGAGCGCCATGGCCGGACCTGGGGCCTTTCTCGTGGCTGGGGTGTGGTGAGGTGGGGCAGAGAGGTGGTGGGGACCACCGGCGCCGTCGGAGCGGAGCGCGGGGTCAGCGTCGCGACATGTAGATGTCGAGCGCCTTGTGGAGCAGCTTGTTCAGCGGGAAGTCCCACTCGCCGAGGTACTCGGCCGCCTGGCCGCCGGTGCCGACCTTGAACTGGATCAGGCCGAAGAGGTGGTCGGTCTCGTCCAGCGAGTCGGAGATGCCGCGCAGGTCGTAGACCGTGGCGCCGAGCGCGTAGGCGTCGCGCAGCATCCGCCACTGCATCGCGTTCGAGGGCCGGACCTCACGGCCGATGTTGTCCGAGGCGCCGTAGGAGTACCAGACGTGCCCGCCGACGATGAGCATCGTCGCCGCGGCCAGGTTCACCCCGTTGTGCCGGGCGAAGTACAGCCGCATGCGGTTGGGGTCCTCGGTGTTGAGGGCGGACCACATGCGCTGGAAGTACGACAGCGGCCGGGGCCGGAAGTGGTCGCGCACGGCCGTGATCTCGTACAGCCGCTGCCACTCCTCCAGCTCGTGGTAGCCGCCCTGGACGACCTCGACGCCGGCCTTCTCGGCCTTCTTGATGTTGCGGCGCCACAGCTGGTTGAAGTTCTTGTGGACCTCTTCCAGGGAGCGGTTGGCCAGCGGCACCTGGAAGACGTAGCGGGGCTGGACGTCCCCGAAGCCGGCGCCGCCGTCCTCGCCCTGCTGCCAGCCCATGCGGCGCAGCTTGTCGGCGACCTCGAAGGCGCGGGGCTCGATGAAGTCGGCCTCCAGATCGCGCAGCCGCTTGACGTCCGCGTCCTGGATGCCCTTCTTGATGCTCTCGGAGTTCCAGCGCCGGATGATCACCGGCGGACCCATCTTGACCGAGAAGGCGCCCTGCCGCTTCAGATGGGCCAGCATCGGCTGGAGCCAGTCGTCGAGGTTGGGCGCGAACCAGTTGATGACCGGGCCCTCGGGCAGATAGGCGAGGTAGCGCTTGATCTTGGGCAGCTGGCGGTACAGCACGAGCCCGGCGCCGACCATGTACCCCGTACGCTCGTCGAACCAGCCGAGGCTCTCGGAGCGCCACTCCGCCTTGACGTCGGCCCAGGCCGGGACCTGCATGTGACTCGCCGCCGGCAGGCTCTGGATGTAGGCCAGATGCTGCTCTCGACTGATGGTCCTCAGGGTCAGGCTCATTCGGGGCGCTCCTCGGGCTGGCGTGTCCCCATGGGTTCAGGGGCTCCGGCTCTCGCGCCGAAGCCTACTGCGCCAGGGGAGCGCGCAGACTGGCCGCACACCACCTTCGCCCCGGCCTGTCGCCCGGGGCGGCAGCGGCGCACGGCGCGCGGACGGCGCCCGCGGGGTGCGGCGGACGCCGTCCGTGATCCGGCCGGCCCGGTGCGGTGTCAGCTGATGACGCCGCCGAAGAGGCCGCCGTGGGCCATGCCGAGGAAGAACCCGATCGCCGAGGCGCCGAGACCGAGGATGAGGCCGAAGCGTTCGCGCGTGGTCACCGAGATCCACTGGCCGTACGCGCCGGTGAGGATGCCCACCAGCCCGGCCCAGGAGCTCACCAGATGCAGGCTGTGGAAGAGGAGGCCGGTGATGAAGGCGAGGACGCCCAGCACCAGGGTCGTCGCGAGCAGCGCGTCCTGGAGCGGGTGGGACTTGCCGTCCGTGGCGAGGAGGCCGTTGTTCGCGGCGGTGTTCGGTCGCATCGTCTGTGCCATGGGGCACCTCCTGCGAGAGGCAGCGCTTCGTAGCGCCGTGTACACCCGAGGTGTCCAGATTGCCGGGTTCTGTGCCCGGATTTCAACCGGAAGCCGGGTGCGGGTAGTCTGTACCGTCTGCACTTGTGTCTGCCCGGCCCGCGCACGGGACAACCCGAGGACGGCCCGGAGAATCCGCCGGTCCGGCCCCGTTGTCAGTGCCGGCTGTTTTACTGGCACACACGATTGCGTACGCATCACAACCCTCCTGCCACGGAACGACCGTGGCCGCTGAGTCCGAAGGAGGTGGGTTCCACATGCGTCACTACGAGGTGATGGTCATCCTCGACCCCGATGTCGAGGAGCGCGCTGTCTCCCCGCTGATCGAGAACTTCCTTTCTGTCGTCCGTGACGGCGGCGGAAAGGTCGAGAAGATCGACACCTGGGGCCGTCGCCGTCTCGCGTACGAGATCAAGAAGAAGCCCGAGGGCATCTACTCGGTCATCGACCTGCAGGCCGAGCCTGCGGTCGTCAAGGAGCTCGACCGCCAGATGAACCTGAACGAGTCGGTCCTCCGGACCAAGGTCCTCCGCCCCGAGACCCACTGAGCCCCGGCTCAGCGTTCTCGGGATCCGAGTAGCAGCACCAGCAGCCAGCAGCAAACCCGCCGAGAGGTACCCCCATGGCAGGCGAGACCGTCATCACGGTCGTCGGCAATCTCGTCGACGACCCCGAGCTGCGCTTCACCCCCTCCGGTGCGGCGGTCGCGAAGTTCCGCGTCGCGTCCACGCCCCGCACCTTCGACCGCCAGACGAACGAGTGGAAGGACGGCGAGAGCCTCTTCCTGACCTGCTCGGTCTGGCGTCAGGCGGCGGAGAACGTCGCGGAGTCGCTCCAGCGAGGCATGCGCGTCATCGTGCAGGGCCGGCTGAAGCAGCGGTCCTACGAGGACCGTGAGGGCGTCAAGCGCACGGTCTACGAGCTGGACGTCGAGGAAGTCGGCGCGAGCCTGCGCAACGCCACGGCCAAGGTCACCAAGACCAGCGGCCGCGGTGGTGGCCAGGGCGGTTACGGCGGCGGTGGCGGTGGCGGCCAGGGTGGCGGCGGCTGGGGCGGCGGCCCCGGCGGCGGCCAGCAGGGCGGTGGCGGCGCTCCCGCCGACGACCCGTGGGCGACCGGCGCTCCTGCCGGTGGCAACCAGGGTGGCGGCGGCTGGGGCGGCGGTTCCGGCTCCGGCTCCGGCGGCGGTGGCGGCTACTCGGACGAGCCCCCCTTCTAGGTCTGTGCACCGGGTCCCCGGACCCGGCCGGACCGAGGGTGGGCCGTACCCACACTTCTTGATCACACAGGAGAAACACCATGGCGAAGCCGCCTGTGCGCAAGCCTAAGAAGAAGGTCTGCGCTTTCTGCAAGGACAAGGTCACGTACGTGGACTACAAGGACACGAACATGCTGCGGAAGTTCATTTCCGACCGCGGCAAGATCCGTGCCCGCCGCGTGACCGGCAACTGCACGCAGCACCAGCGTGACGTCGCCACGGCCGTCAAGAACAGCCGTGAGATGGCGCTGCTGCCCTACACCTCCACCGCGCGATAAGGGAAGGGTGAGCCATTCATGAAGATCATCCTGACCCATGAGGTCACCGGCCTCGGTGCCGCGGGCGACGTCGTCGACGTCAAGGACGGTTACGCTCGCAACTACCTGATCCCGCGGAAGTTCGCGATCCGCTGGACCAAGGGTGGCGAGAAGGACGTCGAGCAGATTCGTCGTGCTCGCAAGATCCACGAGATCCAGACCATCGAGCAGGCCAACCAGATCAAGGCCCAGCTCGAGGGTGTGAAGGTCCGTCTGGCCGTCCGCTCCGGCGACGCCGGTCGTCTCTTCGGTTCCGTCACCCCGGCCGACGTCGCTTCGGCGATCAAGGCCGCCGGTGGTCCCGAGGTCGACAAGCGCCGCATCGAGCTGGGCGCGCCGATCAAGACCCTGGGCGCCCACGCGACGTCCGTGCGTCTGCACCCCGAGGTGGCCGCCAAGGTCAGCATCGAGGTCGTCGCGGCCTGATCGCCGTGCTCGGCTGAACACAGCTGAGAGAGGGGCCGCACCCGGCAGGGTGCGGCCCCTCTTCGTGCTCGGGGCGGGCTCGCGCCACGCAGGCCGTACGGCGTGCGAGCGCGGCTCACGAGGCGGGAAGGACGTCCGTGTTTCACGGTGTGACGGTTTCACCGGTTTTCACGGTTTCACGTGAAACAGCGCGATCACCGGGGCGGTGACGGGCGGGCACCGGTCTTAGCGCGTCGCGCCCGTCACCAGCCAGCGGCCCGACCGGGTCCGTATCCACAGGGTCAGCATGCGCACGGTCATCATGAGCGCCATCGCGGCCCACAACGCGGTGAGCCCGCCGCCGAACACAGGCACCAGAAGCGCGGCGGGGGTGAACACCGCCAGGGTGAGGATCATCGCCCCGGCCAGGTACGGGCCGTCGCCCGCGCCCATCAGGACGCCGTCCAGGACGTAGACGATGCCGCAGACCGGCTGGGAGAGCGCCACCAGCAGCAGAGCGGGAAGGGCGGTGTGCTTCACCGTGGCGTCGCTGGTGAACAGGGGCAGGAACGCCGGGCGGCTCACGACCACGAGAAGTCCGAGGACGACGCCGACCACCGCGCCCCACTGCACCATGCGTCGGCAGACGTCCCGGGCGCCCGCGGTGTCACCGGCGCCCAGGAAGCGGCCGATGATGGCTTGCCCGGCGATCGCGATGGCATCGAGTGCGAAGGCGAGCAGGCTCCACAGGGACAGGATGATCTGATGGGCGGCGATGTCCGCGTCACCGAGGCGGGCCGCGACCGCCGTGGCGATCATCAGGATCGCCCGCAGGGAGAGTGTGCGCACCAGCAGGGGAACACCGGCCTGTGCGCAGGCCCTGATGCCCGCGGCGTCGGGACGCAGGGACGCGCCGTGCCTGCGGGCTCCGCGGACGACCACGACAAGATAGACCGCGGCCATGGCGCACTGGGCGATCACGGTGCCCCAGGCGGAGCCCGCGATGCCGAGGCCGGCGCCGTAGACCAGTCCGACGTTGAGGACGGCATTGGCGACGAAGCCGCCCACGGCGACGTAGAGGGGGGTCCGGGTGTCCTGGAGACCGCGGAGCACCCCGGTGGCGGCGAGCACGACGAGCATGGCGGGGATGCCCAGGGCGGAGATCCGCAGATAGGTCGTCGCGTACGGGGCGGCCGTGTGCGAGGCGCCGAAGAGGTCCACCAGCGCCGGTGCGGTGGGCAGCACCGCCACGATGACGGCGGCGCCGAGCAGCAGCGCCAGCCATACGCCGTCCATCCCCTGGCGGATCGCGGCCTGGAGGTCGCCCGCGCCGACACGGCGTGCGACCGCCGCCGTGGTGGCGTAGGCGAGGAAGACGAACACACTGACGGCGGTGGTCAGCAGGGCGGAGGCGACCCCGAGGCCGGCCAGTTGCGCCGTGCCGAGGTGGCCGACGATCGCGCTGTCGGCCAGCACGAAGAGCGGCTCGGCGACGAGTGCGCCGAAGGCCGGGACCGCCAGTGCGACGATCTCTCGGTCATGCCGGCGGCGGTCGGCCGCGGGGCGTGCGGGGGCCTGTGTCATGGGCACCAATCTAACCGTCCACAGGTAAGCGATGCAAAGCGCTTTGGACCCTTACTTTTGCTGGTGGGCTGTGCAGGTGTGCGCACTGTTCGAAGCGATCTTGGTCCGATGGGGAAAGTTTTTCTTCTGCACAGCCGGTGGACGGGAAACCACCAGGTCAGCAGTGGTCCCCGGAATGCGGCGAGGGCTTGTTCACAGCACTGTCCACCGGGTCGTGCACAGGTTTCGCCGAGTTCTCCACAGCATCGGGCCCGTCGTCCACATGGCCTGTGGATAACCAGATTGGCTGACGGTGCCCGGGGGCCTACCGTGGTCCGGCGCCTGCTCCTTTCGCCTGCTCCCGAAACGTCGTGAGACGACGCGCCGGAAGCGGAGGCGGGCTGCTCGATATGTCAGTGCCGTGCCGTAGAAATGAGGGGCACGGCGAGGTCCGCTCGGCGGACGGGAGGAGGCCGCTCGGTGAGCATTTCCGAGCCCTTGGACGACCCGTGGGCCGACAGCGGACCAGGTGATCGTCTGCCTGCCTCCCGCCGACGGCCCGAAGGCGGGCGCGGCCGCGACGAACAGCACGACCGGGGCCGGGAGAGCGGTGACTGGGAGGGCGGCGGCTCGGCCTTCGAGCGGGTCCCCCCGCAGGACCTCGACGCGGAGCAGTCCGTCCTCGGCGGCATGCTGCTGTCCAAGGACGCCATCGCGGACGTCGTCGAGATCCTCAAGGGCCACGACTTCTACAAACCCGCCCACGAGACGATCTACCAGGCCGTCCTCGACGTCTACGCCAAGGGCGAGCCCGCCGACCCGATCACCATCGCGGCCGAGCTGACCAAGCGCGGCGAGATCAACAAGGTGGGCGGCGCCTCGTATCTGCACACGCTGGTGCAGACGGTGCCCACTGCGGCGAACGCCGCCTACTACGCGGAGATCGTCCACGAGCGCGCGGTGCTGCGCCGCCTGGTCGAGGCCGGCACCCGGATCACCCAGATGGGTTATGCGGGCGACGACGACGTGGACGAGATCGTCAACCGTGCCCAGGCCGAGATCTACGCGGTCACCGAGCAGCGCACCAGCGAGGACTATCTGCCGCTGGGCGACATCATGGAGGGCGCCCTCGACGAGATCGAGGCCATCGGGTCGCGCAGCGGCGAGATGACGGGCGTGCCCACCGGGTTCACCGACTTCGACTCGCTGACGAACGGCCTGCACCCCGGCCAGATGGTCGTCATCGCCGCCCGTCCCGCGATGGGCAAGTCGACGCTCGCCCTGGACTTCGCGCGCGCCGCCTCCATCAAGCACAACCTGCCCAGCGTCATCTTCTCGCTGGAGATGGGCCGCAACGAGATCGCGATGCGACTGCTTTCCGCGGAGGCCCGCGTCGCCCTGCACCACATGCGCTCGGGCACGATGACCGACGAGGACTGGACCCGGCTGGCCCGCAGGATGCCGGACGTCTCCGCCGCCCCGCTCTACATCGACGACTCGCCCAACCTGTCGATGATGGAGATCCGGGCCAAGTGCCGCCGTCTGAAGCAGCGCAACGACCTCAAGCTGGTCGTCATCGACTACCTCCAGCTGATGCAGTCCGGCGGCTCCAAGCGCGCCGAGAGCCGTCAGCAGGAGGTCTCGGACATGTCCCGTAACCTCAAGCTGCTCGCCAAGGAGCTGGAGCTGCCCGTCATCGCCCTCTCCCAGCTCAACCGCGGTCCCGAGCAGCGCACCGACAAGAAGCCGATGGTCTCCGACCTGCGTGAGTCCGGCTCCATCGAGCAGGACGCCGACATGGTCATCCTGCTGCACCGCGAGGACGCCTACGAGAAGGAGTCCCCGCGCGCGGGCGAGGCGGACCTGATCGTCGCCAAGCACCGAAACGGCCCGACCGCGACGATCACGGTCGCCTTCCAGGGCCACTACTCCCGCTTCGTGGACATGGCCCAGACCTGAGCACGGTCCCTGTGGTGTCTCCCGGCCGAGGTCGTCACCCCACGGGCCGTGTCGCGCCGGTGTCCTGTACGGCGGCACCGTGAGACCAGCGCGCGGGTGCTGCTGCTCAGTGCCTCGTCCCGTACCTGGTCAGGACCACGCCGCCGGGGAAGGTCCGTGTCTCGACCAGGTCCAGGTTCACCCAGCTGTCCAGCGCGGCGAAGAAGGACGTACCGCCGCCTACCAGGACCGGGTGGGTGGCGATCACGTACTCGTCGATCAGCCCGGCGCGCAGGGCCGCTCCGGCGAGCGTCGCGCCGCCGATGTCCATCGGGCCGCCGTCCTCGGCCGTGAGCCGGGTGATCTCGGCGACCGCGTCCTCGGTGAACAGGCGCAGGCCACTCGCCCGCTCGTGGTCGAGCCACCACCGGAACAGCTCGTCGCTCGGCGGTCCGCTCCAGCCGATGTCGTCGCAGGCCGCAGCGATGTAGCCGTCCAGGGACAGGTTCATGCCGTAGATCGGTTTCCGCATGGCGCCGCCTTCCGTCCGTGGGTGCCCTGCCGTAGGAACCGGCGCGGCGCGGGAAACTCATCGGTGCGCGGTCCGGGCTCGTCGGCAGTGCTCGCGCTCAGGGCGCGGTGTGGTGCGCTCGGTCGTCCGGACCTCAGCCGTTCAGCGCCGCGGCCCGGGACGCCCGCTGGGCGAAGACGGCTTCGCGGCGGTCCGCCATCTGGCGCAGCGCGTCCTTGCGGTCGCGTGCGGAGAGCCGGTCCAGGTAGGTGTGACCGGCCAGGTGGTCGGTCTCGTGCTGGAGGCAGCGGGCGAAGTAGCCCGTGCCCTCGATGAGGAGCGGGGCGCCCTGCTGGTCGAAGCCGCGCACTACGGCGCGGTCGGTGCGGGGCACGGTCATGTTCGCCCCGGGTACGGACAGACAGCCCTCGACGTCGTCGAGGAGCCGCCGGCCGCTCGGCTCGGGCAGTTCCAGGACCGGGTTGACCAGGTGGCCGACATGCCGGATCCCGTCGTCGTCCGGGCAGTCGTACACGAAGAGCCGCAGGCCGACGCCGACCTGGTTGGCGGCGAGACCGGCCCCGTCGGCCAGGTACATGGTCAGGAACATGTCGTCGATCAGCGCCGCCAGCTCCGCGGTCCCGAACGCGGTCACCTCCTGGCACGGACGGCTCAGCACCTCCTCGCCCACCACCGTGATCCGGCGGAACGAGCCGTGCTCCGCCCGCGCGGCCCGGTCCGGAAAGGTGTCGACGGGACGGCCCTGGACGCGGATCCGCCGGTCGGCGGGGCGGGAACGCTCGGTTCGCTCGGTCACGGCGTCTCTCCTCGGCTCCTCGGCTCTTCGACTTGCGGCTCTTCGGCTTGCGCTGGGCTTTGCAAAGTAGCAGACTTTGCAAAGTGACTGAGGACCGCGACATCCCGCGCGACCGTACGGGTGACACCGACGGCGGACTGCGCGAGCACGAGGTCCGCACCGCGCTGCTGGACCTGCTCGCGGAGGTCGGCACCGTCACCGCCACCGAAGCCGCTTCCCGGCTGGGCTACAGCTCCGGCCTGTGCTCCTTCCATCTGCGGCAGCTCGCCCGGCACGGCCGCATCGAGGAGGCGCCGCACCGCGGAGGACGTGCCCGGCCCTGGCGCCTGGCGCGGCACAGTCCCACCGCCGACCAGCCGGCCGAGGACGCGTTCGGTGATCTGGCCAGAGGGCTGGAGGACGAGAGCTGGCAGCGCTGGCTGACCCAGCGGGACGGTGCCCCTCCCGAGTGGCGCCACGACGCGGCCTTCAGCGCGGTCGCCTACCTGACGCCCGAGGAGATGAACCGCGTCGCGGAAGCGGTCCGGCAGGCCCTCGCGCCTTACCGGGACCGTGAACAACGGCCGCTGGCCCGCCCGGAGGGCGCCCGGCCGGTGGCACTCATCACGCGGCTGTTCCCCCTGCTGCCCCACGCGCCGGAGACCACGGACCGCGACTGACGAGGCGTCCGGCCGCACGGTGAGGCGCGGCCCGGCGAAATGGGCTCGACGCGCACCGCCGTCCCGGATGGACTGGGGGCATGACGACACCTCAGGATGAACTGCTGCCCGGCACCCGCCGCGCCCTGACGCACCGGATCGCCGTCGCCCAGGCCGAAGGGCGGGCGCCCTCGCTCGTCGCGTCCGTCGTGCGGGACGGCAGGACGGTCTGGCACGGCGCGCGGACGTCGGTGGACGGACACGCACCGGACGAGAACACCCAGTACCGCATCGGCTCCGTCACCAAGACCTTCACCGCCGTGCTCGTCCTGCGGCTGCGCGACGAGGGTCTGCTCGACCTCGGCGACCCGCTGGAGAAGCATCTGCCGGGCACCGGCGCGGGCGACGCGACCATCGTCGACCTGCTGGCCCACACCGGCGGCCTGGCTGCCGAGTCGCCCGCCCCCTGGTGGGAGCGGACACCGGGGACGCTGCGCCCCGAACTGTCCGACGTTCTGGGGGAGGAGCCGCTGCGGCACCCGGTCGGCCGACGGTTCCACTACTCCAACCCCGGCTACGCCCTGCTGGGCGCGCTGGTCGAGAAGGTGCGTGGGGCCGCGTGGGAGGACGTCCTCCGGCGTGAGCTGCTCGATCCGCTGGGGCTGAACGCGACGGGAGTGCGGCCCAGGACGCCGCACGCGGGCGGCTGGGCCGTGCACCCGTGGGCCGATGTGATGCTCCCCGAGCCCGTGGAGGACCTCGGGCGGATGGCTCCGGCCGGGCAACTCTGGTCCACGACGGGGGACCTCGGCCGGTTCGCCTCCTTCCTCGCCCGGGGCGACGAACGGGTGCTCGGCCTCCGGTCGCTCCAGGAGATGCGCACCCCCGCGGCCCCGGGCGCGGCGGCGGATGTGGTGACGGGGTACGCGTACGGACTGGGAATGGAGCTGCGGCGCTCCGGCGAACGGCTCCTCGTGGGGCACTCGGGGTCGCTGCCCGGCTTCCTCGCCTCGCTCACCCTCGCCGTGGACGACGACGTGGCCGCCGTGGTGCTGGCCAACTGCACCTCCGGTGTCCCGACGGCCACGGTGGGAGCCGAGCTGGTCCGGATCGTGGCCGATGCCGAACCGCGCATCCCGGAGCCCTGGCGGCCGTCGCGGGACGTCGATCCGGCGGTGCTGGAGCTGGCGGGACAGTGGTACTGGGGGACCCATGGCTTCGGTCTGCGGCTGACCGGCGACGGACTCCTCTCGCTGGAGCCGCTCGCAGGCCCCGGGCGCCGGTCACGGTTCCGGGCGAACGGTGACGGCACCTGGACGGGTCTGGAGGGGTACTACGCCGGTGAGCCGCTGCGGGTGGTGAGGCGACCGGACGGATCCGTGGACCACCTCGATCTCGGCTCGTTCGTGTTCACCCGTCAGCCGTACGACAGCGGTTCCGCCGTGCCCGGCGGCGTGGACCCGCAGGGGTGGCGGGGCATCGGCTAGCCGAGGAGGAGCTGAACGGTGGCCGTTTCACGTGAAACAGCCACCCTCGGCCGGTGTCGGTGGGCCGGGCGCGAGGGTGGCCGGGGCGCTCCTCCATCGGCCCCGCGGCGGTCACAGGGGCAGCTTGTAGCCCACGTGCGAGGCCTCGAAGCCCAGCCGTTCGTAGAAGCGATGCGCGTCGGTGCGGCTCCGGTCGGTCGTCAGCTGCACCAGGGCGCAGCCCTCGCGCCGTGACGTGCCGACCGCCCACTCGATGAGCTGGGTGCCCAGGCCGCTGCCGCGTTCCTCGGCGTGGATACGGACCCCCTCGATGGTCGACCGGGTGGCTCCGCGCCGGGACAGCCCGGGGACGATCGTGAGCTGGAGGGTGCCGATGACGCGGCCCTGCCGCACGGCGACCACCAGATGCTGGTTCGGATCGGCACGGAGCCGCTCCAGGGCGGCCAGGTACGGCGCGAGGTCGTCGGGGGACTCGCGCAGCGCGCCCAGCGGATCGTCCGCGAGCAGGGCGACGATGGCGGGGACGTCCTCGGCGGCGGCGGCGCGTATCTCAAGATCTCCCATGCCCCGCAGCCTAGGCGGAGACGGTGAACGCGGGGCGCCGGGGCTACACGGGCGCCGGAGCCGGGGCGGGGGCGTGCAGCGACTCCACGACGCGCACCAGAGGGGCCAGTTCCGGCTTCTGCGCGGCCTCGTCGAGTGCCTCCCGCAGCGCGGTGTCGTTCGTCGGCCGGGCCTCCTCCAGGAGCTGGAGGCCCGCCGGGGTGACGTTGGTGTAGATGCCGCGGCGGTCGGTCGGGCACAGGTACCGCTCCAGGAGGCCGCGGTCCTCCAGCCGTGTGACGAGCCGGGTGGTGGCGCTCTGGCTCAGGACGACCGCGTCGGCGACCTGCTTCATCTGTAGATGACCGCCCTCGCCGTCGTGCTGTCGGCTGAGCACGTCGAGCAGGGAGTACTCGCGCACGCTCAGCTCGTGTCCCGTCTGGAGGGCGCGCTCGATGTGCGTCTCGATCCTGCCGTGCAGCAGAGAGAGGGCGCACCAGCCCTGGGCGAGCGCGGTGAGCGCCGGATCCGTCGCTGTCATGGGCGTTCCTCCATCCCGGGGTGGCTGCTTCCAGGATAGAGCAGCCGCGCAATTGTCATCGCTTGCGTTTAACCCGCGTCTGCAACTATTGTCAGAGAAAGTAAAGCGCTCCTGCAATCTTCTGGGAAGGTTTCTCCCCATGCCTCTCGCGCTTCTGGCCCTCGCGATCGGGGCCTTCGGGATCGGCACGACCGAGTTCGTGATCATGGGCCTGCTGCCCGAGGTCGCGGGCGACTTCGGGGTCTCCATCCCCACCGCGGGCCTCCTCGTGACCGGCTACGCACTCGGCGTCATGCTCGGCGCCCCCCTGATGACCGTTCTGGGCACCAAGATCTCCCGCAAGCGGATGCTGATGCTCCTGATGGGCCTCTTCATCGCCGGGAACCTGCTCTCGGCACTGGCCCCCTCCTTCTCCGTCATGCTGATCGGCCGGGTCGTCGCCTCGCTGGCCCACGGCGCCTTCTTCGGCATCGGTTCGGTGGTCGCGGCAGAGCTGGTCGCTCCAGGCAAGCGCGCCGGTGCCATCGCGATGATGTTCACCGGTCTCACGGTCGCCAACGTCGTCGGCGTGCCCCTGGGAACCCTGGTCGGGCAGTCCGCCGGCTGGCGCGTCACCTTCGCCGCGGTCGCCGCCCTCGGCGGCGTCGGCCTGGCGGGCATCGCCCGGCTCGTCCCCGACCTGCCCCGGCCCGAGGGCGTCCGCCTGCGCCACGAACTCGCCGCCTTCAAGAACGCCCAGGTGCTGCTGGCCATGGCGATGACCGTGCTCGGCTTCGGCGGTGTCTTCGCGGCCATCACCTACATCGCGCCGATGATGACCCGTGTCGCCGGCTTCTCGGACGGCTCCGTCACCTGGCTGCTCGTCCTCTTCGGCCTCGGCATGGTCGGGGGAAACCTCGTCGGCGGCCGGTTCGCCGACCGCGCCCTGATGCCCCTGCTGTACGTCTCCCTGGGCGCCCTCGCCCTGGTCCTGGCGCTCTTCACCGTCACCGCGCACAACAAGATCGCGGCGGCCGTGACCGTCGTCCTCATCGGCGCCCTCGGCTTCGCGACCGTACCGCCGCTTCAGAAGCGCGTCCTCGACCAGGCCCACGGCGCCCCGACGCTGGCCTCGGCCGTGAACATCGGCGCCTTCAACCTCGGCAACGCCCTGTCCGCGTGGATCGGCGGGCTGGTCATCGCCGCCGGGTTCGGCTACACCGCGCCCAACTGGGTCGGTGCCGCACTCGCGGCGGGCGCCCTGGTGCTCGCCGTCGTCTCCGCCGCGCTGGAACGCCGGGACAGCGTCTCCGGCACGGTCGCCACCGGGTCGGTACCGGCGGAGCACCCGGCTCCCGTCCCCCACTGACCCGGGACGACCGGGTACCGCGGAGCCGAAGCCTCACCGCGCCGACCAGATCACGGCCCTCCCCATCCGTCCGTGACCCCTCACGGCACCGTCCGTCCCTGGTACTCCCGGGGCAGCACCGTCCGCCCACGGCACTCCCGCCCAGGGCACCACCCACGAGGAGAACCCTCCGATGAGCACCATCCACGCCGTCGCCCCGCTGACCGTCCAGGACGCCGAGACCCTGGTCACCGCGGCCTACCGCGCCGCCGAGGCGGCCGGTGTCGCCGTCAGTGTCACCGTGCTGGACGCGGGCGGTCATCTGCTCGCCTTCCGCCGTGACGACCGGGCCGTCCTGATCTCCGGGGAGACCAGCACCCGCAAGGCGTACACAGCCCTTCAGCTGGACTCCGCCACGGCCGAACTCGTCGACGCCGTGCAGCCGGGCGGCCTCTTCCACACGCTGCCCACGGCGCTGGACCGGCCGCTGCTGTTCATCGCGGGTGGCGTGCCCGTACACCGGGACGGCCGCCTGATCGGAGCGATCGGGGTCGGCGGCGGAGCGCCGGAGCAGGATCACGGCTTCGCCGTCGCCGCGCTGGAGCAGCTCGCCTGACACCGGCCGCAGAGGAGGTGAGCGCCGGCCTCTGTCCCGCTCGGGGACGGAGGCCGACGCTCAGGCGTCTGGGGAGACCGGGCGGCTCAGCCCGCCGCCACGGTCAGCGGAGCGAACCGGCGCGCCGCGTCCCCGGGCAGCTCGGGGATCCCGTACGTCATGACGGAGTTGAAGGCGACGGAGGCCAGCCCGCGCTGTGCGGCCCACTCCCGCAGCTCTTCGTGGCGCACGTCGATGTCGGTGCGCAGAGGGCGGTCGGTGTGGGCGGCGACAGAAGCGATGAGGGCCTTCGCGGTCTCGGTGTCCCGGGCGATCAGCGGGCCCACCACGTGTGTGTCCATGTTCGGCCAGGCGGCGGCGTAGCCGATCAGACGGCCGTTCTCCTCGGCCACCCGGAACTGGTCGGCGAACGCGGGCAGCCGGGTGATGACCGGGGTCCGGTCGGCGCCGAACACCTCCTCGTCCAGCCGCAGGATCGCGACGAGGTCCTCGGCGGACGCCGGACGGGTGACGGGGCCTTCCGGCCGGGGCTCCGGTGAGAACCGTCCGCGCACCATCTCGGAGCGGCCGATGACCTTGAAGCCGAGCTCTTCGTACAGCGGGCGGCCGTTCGGAGTGGCGTAGAGGGTCAGCGGTGTGGTGCCCGCCGCGGTGATGATGTGCCGCATCAACCGGCGGCCGATACCGCGGCGCGCATGACGCTCGGCGACCAGGACCATGCCGACGGCGGCGAGGTCCGGTCCGTCCTGCGGCCCGTACCCGGTGACGACGCAGGCCGCCACCAGTCCCCCGTCGGGGTCGTCGATGCCGTACCCCTTCCCGGCGGAGAGGAGGAGGCCCCATTTGTGTTCCTCCCGTGGCCAGCCCCGGTTCTCGGACAGGTCGGCGCAGGCGGTGAGGTCACGGCGCGTCAGAGGACGAATGGGCCACGCGGCGGGGGAAGGAGTCGACACGCAGGTCAGGCTGTCCGATGGATGTCGTCGGCGTCCACTTGTTTCGGGAGAGACGTACGTGCTTTTGGCCACGTCACGGGCCGGGTGCGGGTGTGGGGGACGACTCGGGGGCCGACGCGGGCCGGGCCCGGATCGGGGCTGTTGGGGTGTTTCACGTGAAACGTGACCGTGCGGTGCGGCCGCGGTTCTCGTGATCAGCCCAGATCCGGGGTGTGCAGGGCGCGGACGCCCTCGATGTTCCCGTCGAGGTAGTGCCTCAGCGACAGGGGGACCATGTGGACCGAGGCGATGCCGACCCGGGTGAACGGCACCCGTACGATCTCGTACTCGCCGGCGGGCTCGTCCACCTCCGGACCGTGCCGCAGGGAGGGATCCATCGACTCCAGACGGCACACGAAGAAGTACTGCACCTTCACTCCGGTCGCGCCGCCGTCCGCACCGATGTGCTCCACGGTGTCCACGAAGCAGGGGACCACATCGACGATCTTGGCGCCCAGCTCCTCATGGACCTCGCGGTGCAGGGCTTCGACGACGGTCGTGTCGTCCGGTTCGACCCCGCCGCCGGGGGTGACCCAGTAGGGATCGACACCTGGTTTGGTGCGCTTGATCAGGATCAGGTCGTCACCGTCGAGGAGAACGGCTCTGGCGGTGCGCTTGACCACGGGTCGGACGGTCATGGGAGAAATGTGGCCCCGCTGGTTCCACGTGAAACATCGCGGGACGTCATCGCCGCTGTTGTGCCGCGATGCCCCTGATGTCCTCAGCACCAGTCGGCGGCCGCGCGCAGCAGCCAGTCATGGGCCCGCGCGATGTGCGGCATGGCCATGGTGCCGGTCCGAATCACCAGGAAGTACGTCCGCAGCGGCGGCACCGCCGGCTCGTGCAGTGCCACCACGTCCCCGCGCTCCAGGGCTGCGGCGCACAGATAGCGGGGCAGCACCGCGAGCCCCGCACCCGCCACCGCGCAGGCGAGCACCGCACGCAGGTCGGCGACGATCACCGTGCCGGATCCGGTCGGCGGGGTGTCGAACACCGAGGCCCAGTAGCGGGAGACGAACGGCAGCGACTCATGGACCTCGATCACCGGAACGTCCTCCGGGGCGGGCGCCTTCCTGCCCGCGCGCCGGGCGGAGCCGTTGCCGTGGGCCCAGCGCGGAGCGGCGACCAGGACATGCTCCTCGTCGCACAGCGCCGTCGCCGTGAGCAGGGTGCCGCGCGGCTGGGCCGTGCTGATGACCAGGTCGTGATGGCCGGCGGACAACCCCTCCAGGGCTTCCTCGGCGGTTCCGAACGAGGCGCGCAGCGCGAAGCCCTGGCCGTCGTACCCGGTCAGCTCGCTCAGCGCGGGCAGGGCCCGCTCGGCGGTGAACTCCGGGGGCCCGGCCAGATGCAGCGTGCGCAAGGAGGACTCGTCGTCGAGGCCCGCCTCGGCGATCTCCACCAGCGCGTCCAGATGCGGAGCGGCCTTGTGGGCGAGTTCCTCCCCGATGGACGTCGGTGTCACGCCTCGGGCCTGGCGCAGGAACAGGGGCCGCCCCAGCTGCCGCTCCAGCGTGCGGATCTGGGAGGTGACGGCCGGCTGGGAGAGGCCGAGCAGCGCTGCCGCCCGGGTGAAGGAGCCGGCCCGGTGCACGGTCACAAAGGTGCGCAGCAACGCCAGGTCCACGGAACGCCCTCCCCTCTCGGTGCCCCCGTCCAGCCCCCGGCCGCCCCACTATAAATATGTCGATAGGCCCCTGTCGCTACGGTGATTGGACACTGACTCAGAGTCAACTAGCCTTGTTCGGGCGGTTCTTCGCGCGCGGAACCGAGGGCGGTCCGAGCCACGAGGGGGGAGGTTCGGACCGCCCGCCGCACCTGCCGTCAGTGCGCCGACGCGTCCAGCGCCCGCAGGACGTCCGCCACCAGGTCCGCCGGGTCCTCCGCGCCGACGGACAGCCGGATGAAGCCCTCGGGCACCGCGTCACCGCCCCAGCGCCCGCGCCGCTCGGCCGTGGAGCGCACCCCGCCGAAGCTCGTCGCGTCGTCCACGAGCCGCAGCGCGTCGAGGAACCGTTCGGCACGCGCGCGCGTGGGCAGCACGAAGGAGACCACACAGCCGAAGCGCCGCATCTGCCGCGAGGCGACCGCGTGGGCGGGGTCGTCGGGCAGCCCCGGGTAACGCAGTCCCGTCACCTCGGGGCGCCCGCGCAGCGCTTCGGCGACGGCCAGCGCGGAGGTGTTCTGCCGGGCGACGCGCAGTTGCAGGGTCGCGATCGAGCGGTGCGCGAGCCACGCCTCCATCGGGCCGGGGATGGCTCCGACGATCTTCCGCCAGCGGCGGACGGCGGCCATGGCCGGCCGGTCGCGGCCGGTGACATAGCCCAGCAGGATGTCGCCGTGCCCGGTGAGCTGCTTGGTGCCACTGGCCACGGAGAAGTCGGCGCCCAGGTCCAGGGGCCGCTGCCCCAGCGGGGTGGCGAGGGTGTTGTCCACGGCGACCAGGGCGCCCCGCGCGTGCGCCGCCTCGGCCAGGCGCCGGATGTCGCACACGTCGAGCCCGGGGTTCGAGGGGGACTCGATCCACAGCAGCCGCGCGCCGTCCAGCACCTCCAACTGGGCGTCCCCGCCGGTCGGCGCGGTGCGCACCTCGATGCCGTACGCCTCCAGTTGGTCGCGCACCAGGGGCAGTGCCTGGTAGCCGTCGTCGGGCAGGACCACCGCGTCGCCCGCGCTCAGCTGGGAGAAGAGCACCGAGGAGACGGCCGCCATGCCGGAGGCGAACACGAGGGTCTCGACACCGTCCGCGCCCTGCGCGCCGGGCGCCTCCAGCTCGCCGATGGCGCGTTCGAGCAGGGTCCAGGTCGGGTTCTCGTCGCGGCCGTAGGTGTACGGCCCCGTCGGGTCGCCGGGGAGGTGGAAGTGGGCGGCGAAGACCGGTCCGGGGAGCGTGGGCTCGTGCTTGACCGGTTCGGGGAGCCCGGCCCGGACGGCGCGCGTGCCGTCACCGACGGGCGTACGGGCGACCCCGTCCCCGCCGTTTCCGCCACCCGCAGCGGAATCGTTCATGCCGTCCGTCCCTTCACATGTCACATGCTCTCGCGGCACGTGCTCTCGCGCCGTGGCGAGCAGGCTGTGGCTCGCCGTACCCACCCTCTCAGGACACCGCAGCCGGACCGGTGCCGCATCCTCCGTGGCGAAGGACGCGACCCTCCGGCACCTGCTCAGTCCTCGTCCGGCAGGACCATGTGCAGCGCCCAGGAGACGACCGAGATGATCAGTCCGCCGAGGACGGCGGTCCAGAAGCCCTCGACATGGAAGCTCAGGTCGACCTTGTCGCAGACCCAGGACGTCAGCAGCAGCATCAGCGCGTTGACGACGAGGGTGATCAGGCCCAGCGTCAGGATGAACAGCGGGAAGGTCAGCACCTTCACCACCGGTTTGACCAGGAAGTTGACCAGCCCGAACACCAGCGCGACACCGATGAGGGTGCCGACCTCCTTGGCCGTGTTGTCCCCGGTCAGTGTGATCTTGTCGAGCAGCCAGACGGCGACGGCCAGGGCGCCTGCGTTGGCGATCGTCTTGACTACGAAATTCTTCATGTGTCTGATCGTGGCAGACGAGATCGGCGACGAACACGGGCGAGGGTGATGAAGGCATTCCGGCTGGACGAACTGGAGGCGGAGCGGGCCGCCAACGACGGCGCGTACTTGCAGTTCCTGCGGGAGCGGAACATGTCCGTCGGCCTGTACGCGCTGGACGCGGGCGGCCATGACCCGCAGAACCCGCACCGCCAGGACGAGGTGTACTTCGTCGTGAGCGGCCGCGCCTCCCTCACGGTGGGCCTGGAGACGACCGAGGTGGCGCGCGGCAGCGTGGTCTACGTACCGGCCGGGGTCGCCCACAAGTTCCACCACATCAGCGAGGATCTGCGGGTCCTCGTGGTGTTCTCTCCGCCGGAAGCGTGAGGCGCCGTCTCAGGGTTCCCTAGGGGAACGGTCAGGGGAGGACAAGGGATGCGGAAGCCCCGTCCGGGCCCGCATCGGCCCTAGCATCGAAGCAGGACGTACGAGAGGTCCCGGCACCGGACGGTGCGGGCCACCGAGCACCCGGCGCAGGGCCGGCGGAGAGGTAAGGACGAGGGCAATGCGAGAAGTCTTCACGGGACTGCCGTGGTGGGTGAAGTGGATCGCGGTGCCGGTCATCGCCCTGGTCGTCTTCGGCAGCCTGATAGCGACGGTCGTCGGCTTCGTGATCGGTCTGCTGTTCAAGCTGCTGATCTTCGTGGCGCTGATCGGCGGTCTGATCTACATCGTGCGGAAGTTCATGTCGAGTTCGTCGTCGCGCGGCGACTGGTGAGCCTCAGGGGGCACCGGTGACCCGTGAGGGGCGTCGCCGGGTCCCCCGCGGGAGGGAAGTTTTCCGGACAGCCGTCCTGGAGCGGTGACAGGCGGATAGGGTCCGGGAATCGAAGCGGGGGCCGGCCCCCGCGGGCAGCGTTCCCCCACCCGTGTCCTCCGCACGGGCTGCCCCTCGCGCTACGGGAGTGACCCTTGGCCACGGTTGACACCGCACCCGCAGAACCGCATGCGCCCCCGGGTCCCCGGGCGCCGTCGGGTTCCACCGGGCTTCCCGCGCAGCCGCGCTCCGCGCCCGCGGTGGAGCGCCCGCGCGTCGGTGTGCCGGAGCAGCCTCCCGCCCCGGCGGGACAGACCCTCATCGGATCCGTGCAGCGTGCGATGCGCCTGCTGGAGACCGTCGCGGGGCATGAGCACGGGGCCCCGGCCAAGCAACTGGCCCGGGAGACCGGCCTCGCCCTCCCCACCGCCTACCACCTGCTGCGCACCCTGGTCCACGAGGGCTATCTGTACCGCGACCGCGGGCTGTTCTTCCTCGGGACGGCGGCCGAACGGCTGAGCAGCAGCGGAGCGGCGCAGAAACGTCGCAGCACGGTCGTCGACTCGCTCGCACAATGGCGCGATCTGATCGGCGTCCCGGTGTACTACGCGATGTACCGGGACGGTGAGATCGAGGTCGTGTGCGTCTCCGACACCCCGGCGAATCCGGCTGTCCAGGAGTGGGCGGACTTCCGGGAGACCGGGCACGCGCACGCGATCGGCCAGTGTCTGCTGTCCCAGCTGGACGAGAGCGCCCGCCGGGACCATCTGTCCCGCTACCCGGCGCGGTCCATCACGCCGTACACCGTCCGCGACGACCACACCTTGCTGCGACGGCTCGAACGGATGCCCAGGATGCAGCCGGTGACGGAACGGCAGGAGTATGCGCTGGGGACGGTCTGCGCGGCTGTGCCGATCACCGTGGGGGCCACGGCGGCGACGATGGCGCTCTCGCTCCCCGCGCACCAGGCCGACCGGCTGCTGCCCGCGGCGCGGCAGCTCCAGAGCGAGGTGGGACGGCGTGTCGGCGCCCTCGCGCTCGCTATCAGTATCTGAAAACTCACTCCTTGTGATCTGCCATATACGTTCAGCAAGATGCCACCAGTATCAAGGGGACCATTCCCGGCCAGTCGACGGCAGATGACGGGGTAGCGATGCGCGAGTCCGTACAGGCAGAGGTCATGATGAGCTTTCTCGTGTCCGAGGAGCTCTCCTTCCGCATTCCGGTGGAACTGCGGTACGAGACCCGTGATCCCTATGCCGTACGGCTGACCTTCCATCTGCCCGGCGACGCCCCTGTCACCTGGGCCTTCGGCCGGGAACTGCTGGTCGACGGGGTGGGCAGGCCGTGCGGCGACGGCGATGTGCGCATCGGTCCCGCCGACAACGAGGAGCTGGCCGAGGTACTGATCCGCCTTCAGGTCGGCGCCGACCGGGCGCTGTTCCGGTCTTCCACCGCGCCCCTGGTGGCGTTCCTCGACCGCACGGACAAACTGGTCCCGCTGGGCCAGGAGGGCGCTCTGGAGGACTTCGACGCGCATCTCGACGAGGCCCTGGACCGCATTCTGGCGGAAGAGCAGAGCGCGGGCTGAAGCGTTTCGGCAACCGAGTGTGCGGAGGAGTAACGCTTCACCACACGGTCCGTGACCTTTTCGCCGTCCCTGCGGGCCATGGTCCCGCCCGGGGGCGGATCACCGTTTGCGGCGCCTGCCCCGGCCGCCGCGCGCCGGTGCGGGCAGCCCCGCCGCGGCAGGGGCGGCCACCGGCTGCGGCCGGTCGGCCGCGACGACGAGAGCCGCCAGCGCCGTGGTGACCGGCACCGAGGCGACCAGGCCGATCGAGCCCACGAGCGTGCGCACGATCTCCTCGGCGACGAGTTCGCTGGTGGCCACCGTCCCCACGCTGCTCTGCGCGATCGAGAAGAGCAGCAGCAGCGGCAGCGCCGCGCCCGCGTAGGCCAGGACCAGGGTGTTGACGACGGACGCGATGTGGTCGCGCCCGATCCGGATGCCCGCGCGGTACAGCCCCCGCCAGCCCATCGCCGGATTGGCCTCGTGCAGCTCCCAGACCGCCGATGTCTGCGTGACCGTCACGTCGTCGAGGACACCGAGCGACCCGATGATCACCCCGGCGAGCAGCAGGCCGCTCATGTCGATCGACGGATACAGGCCATGGATCAGTCCGGTGTTGTCGTCGGTGTTGCCGGTGAGGGAGGCCCAGCCGATGAACAGCGAACCCAGGACGCCGATCAGCACCAGCGAGACCAGCGTGCCGAGTACGGCCACCGAGGTACGGGCGGACAGGCCATGGCACATGTACAGCGCGATCAGCATGATCGCGCTCGCTCCCACCACGGCCACGACCAGCGGATTCGACCCTTGCAGGATCGCGGGCAGGATGAAGAGGTCCAGCACCACGAAGCTGATGGCCAGCGCGACCAGCGCCATCACCCCGCGCATCCGCCCGACGACCACGACGGCGAGTGCGAAGATTCCGGCCAGCAGCGCCATGGGGAAGCCGCGGCTCACATCCGTGACCGAGTACTGCAACTCCCTCGGCGCGGCGGGCTCGTAGGCGGCCACGATCCTCTCGCCCTGGTGCAACTGCCGCGACTGGTCCGGCTGCACGATCTCCGTGAAGGTACGCCCCTTGTCCTTTCCGGTGTCGACGCGGATCGTGGCCTTCTTGCAGGTGCCGGACGCCTGCGCCTGGGCGGAGGCGCCCTCGGCGGTGGAGGTGTCGCCGGTCGGTGTGTCGCCCGAGGTGTTCACCGCCTTGCAGCTCACCGCCACCACCTGGGTGACCGTGGCCTGCTGCGTCTGCCGGTCGAAGCCCACGCCGGTGCGCTGGTGTGCGGGGGCGCCGCCGGGCCAGAGCACGACGAGCCCGACCACCACGGCGGCGGCGAACGGGACCAGAACCGCAGCGATGATCTTGCGGAGGTGCTGCGAGACAGGCGCGGCCGGGCCATGACTGTGGCCGTGCGCATGCCCGTGACCGTGTCCGGATCCATGGCCGTGCCCGGACTCGGGGCCGGGGCGTGGTTCCGGCGGCGGATGGGGGAACTGCTGCGTCGTGGTCACCGACCGATCATCGCAAGAACGCCGGGGGCCCACTGTTCACCGCGCCACACATGGCGCTAGCGTGGAGGCACCTTTGCACACGCGGGAGCTCGGAGCACCGGGCTGAGAGGGCGCTGACCTTCGTCTTCGCGATGTTTCACGTGGAACGTACGACGTTCCCCGGGAAATGCCGCCGGACGGAAGCCGCTGCGTCGACCGCCGAACCTGTTACCGGGTAATGCCGGCGTAGGGAGTAGGTCTCATGACCAACAAGGACGCACGCACGCCTGCCTCCGTCCAGGACGAACAGTCCCCGGAGGCCGGGAAATCCATCGGCTGGCACAAGGCGTATGTCGAGGGCACCCGCCCCGACCTGCGGGTGCCGGTCCGTCAGGTGCACCTCACCAACGGGGAGTCGGTCACCCTCTACGACACCTCGGGCGCGTACACCGACCCGCTCGTGGACACCGACGTCCGGCGCGGTCTGCCGCCGCTGCGGGAGAACTGGATCATCGCCCGCGGCGACACCGAGGAGTACGCGGGCCGTCCCGTCCGTCCCGAGGACGACGGGATCAAGCACACCTCGCCGCGCGGAGGACTGCGCAACCTCGACGCGGTGTTCCCCGGCCGGCCGCGCCAGCCGCGGCGGGGGCGCGGCGGACAGGCGGTGACGCAGCTGGCCTATGCGCGCCGCGGGGAGATCACCCCCGAGATGGAGTTCGTGGCCCTCCGGGAGAACGTCTCCCCCGAGGTCGTCCGTGAGGAGATCGCCGCCGGCCGTGCGGTGCTCCCGGCCAATGTGAACCACCCGGAGATCGAGCCGATGATCATCGGCAAGCGGTTCCTGGTGAAGGTCAACGCCAACATCGGCAACTCTGCGGTCACCTCCTCGATCGAGGAGGAGGTCGAGAAGATGACGTGGGCGACCCGCTGGGGCGCCGACACCGTCATGGACCTTTCCACCGGCCGCAACATCCACACCACACGCGAGTGGGTGCTGCGCAACTCCCCCGTCCCCATCGGCACGGTGCCGCTCTATCAGGCCCTGGAGAAGGTCGACGGCAGGGCCGAGGAGCTGACCTGGGAGGTCTACAAGGACACGGTCATCGAGCAGGCCGAACAGGGCGTGGACTACATGACGGTCCACGCCGGCGTACGCCTCGCGTATGTGCCGCTGACCGCGAACCGCAAGACCGGCATCGTCTCGCGCGGCGGCTCGATCATGGCGGCCTGGTGCCTCGCGCACCACAAGGAGTCGTTCCTCTACGAGAACTTCGAGGAACTCTGCGAGATCCTCGCCGCCTACGACGTCACGTACTCGCTCGGCGACGGCCTCAGGCCCGGATCCATCGCGGACGCCAACGACGAGGCACAGTTCGCGGAGCTGCGCACGCTCGGGGAACTCAACACGATCGCCAAGCGTTTCCACGTACAGACGATGATCGAGGGCCCGGGACATGTCCCGATGCACAAGATCAAGGAGAACATCGACCTTCAGCAGGAGATCTGCGATGAAGCTCCGTTCTATACGCTCGGCCCGCTGACGACCGACGTCGCCCCGGCGTACGACCACATCACCTCCGGTATCGGCGCCGCCATGATCGCCTGGTGGGGCACGGCCATGCTCTGCTACGTCACGCCCAAGGAGCACCTCGGCCTGCCCAACCGTGACGACGTCAAGACCGGCGTCATCACCTACAAGATCGCCGCCCATGCGGCCGACCTCGCCAAGGGGCACCCGGGAGCCCAGGAATGGGACGACGCGCTCTCCGACGCCCGGTTCGAGTTCCGGTGGGAGGACCAGTTCAACCTGGCCCTCGACCCGGACACGGCCCGGGAGTTCCACGACGAGACCCTTCCGGCGGAGCCCGCCAAGACCGCCCACTTCTGCTCCATGTGCGGTCCGAAGTTCTGCTCGATGAAGATCTCGCAGGACATCCGCCGCGAGCACGGCACCGGCCGGGCCGAGACCGACATCGAGGAGGGCATGGCCCAGAAGTCGAAGGAGTTCGCCGCGGCGGGCAACCGGGTGTACCTGCCGATCGCGGAGTGAGACCGGTGTGACAGCCGGCGGCTGCCGGTGCCGGAGGGGGCGGCGGATCCCGTCCCCGTCCGGCACCGGTCCGGTCGCTCACTCCGGGCGGTGTTCCGGACCCCCGAAGTCCGGGCTGGAGAAGTCCGGGCTGGAGTAGCTCGGACGGGAGCCCGGGGCCGCCCCGTCGTCCGGGCTGCTGAAGCCGGGGCGGCCGTAGCCCAGATGCGGCATCCGGCCGCTCGGGGCCGCGGGGTCCACGCGGTGCGGCGCCGCACCGGCGGAGGCCGCGAGGGCCTCGCGCAGGAACGGCAGGAGGCCCCGTTCGAGCAGGGCCTCGCGCCAGGCGTCCCGGGCCCGTGCGAGGTCCTCGTCGAGGACGCCGTACGGCACGGCGTCCGGTGCGGGCCGGTTGCGCAGCGCGGTGGCCAGCAGTGCCACACCGGCCGCCAGGAGGGCCGCCGCGGTCACGGCGCCGAACACCCAGCCGACGGTGACCAGACTCTGCGCGAAGGCCGGTGCCGGGTCGAGGGCCTTCAGGGCGTAGCCGACGAGGAGGAAGAGGGCGGCGGCGATCCCGGCGAGGACGGGGGCGAGAACCGCGACCACCGCGGCGGCCCCCGCGCCGCCGGTCTCCACGGCCTCGCCGGCGGTGGCCGCGAGTTCCGGCGCGGCCGGGTCCGGTTCTGCGGTGCCGGGGTCCCGGACGGCCGGCGCTCCGGCCGGTGCCGGCCGACGCAGCTTTTCGCGGACCGTCACGTAGTGGTGGTACTCGGTCGCCGCGGCCGCGGTGATCAGGGCGGTGGCGTTGAGCGCCATGGTGCGCAGCTGTTCGGTGGTGAGCCGCTGTCCGACGGCGGTCGCTTCCAGGTGGTGTGGGGCGGAGCGCAGCGCCTCATCGAGGATCCGCTCGTACTCCCGGCGGTCCTCGCTCAGCAGGTGCTGCGGAACGCTGTTCATGTGCATCCCCCGATGCTCCGTAGGGCTTGGGGCTCGCATGACAGCGAGCCGTCGGGCAGAAACGGAGGGGAGCCTGCTACGGATAAACCGATGGTAGAGCCGCGACGGTGCGCGGTGACAGGGGGTTTCCACAAATTGCGTGCCGGGCCGCGGCCGGGCCCGGCACCGACGGGGTGGCCGTCGAACGATCAGACGTCCAGCGGAAGTTGCTGGACCAGCAGCTTTCCGGCCATGGTCACGCCGCCGTCCATGGCGATGGCGAGGCCCTCGGCGTAGACGTGCGGTCCCTCCACGACGGGACCCGCGGCCTCGTCGCCGTCCTCGGAGCCGACTTCGCCCAGCAGATAGGGGATGGGGCTGTGGCCGTGCACGATGCGGGCGCCGCCGTAGGTGCCGAGCAGCGAGCGCACGGCGTCGGCGCCGCCCTCGTCACGGAAGGAGAAGCGCTTGGTGAACTTGCGGAACAGGTCCCAGCACTCGTCCGCGTCATTGCGCGTGAGGGTGTCGTGGACCGTGTCGTTGACCGCTTCGATCGAGTCGCCGTAATCGAGGTAGGAGGTGGTGTCGGAGTGCACGAGGAGGTAGCCGTCGACCTCCTCCATCGCGTCGAGGCGGGCCATCCACTGCAAGTGGTGGTCCTGGAGGCGGTCCATGTCGGACTTCTGGCCGCCGTTGAGCAGCCAGGCCGCCTGGAAGGTGGCGGTGCCCGCACCGGAGTTGACGGGGGTGTCGCCGAACCGCTTGGCGCCCAGCAGCAGCAGCTCGTGGTTGCCCATGAGGGCCTTGCAGTAGCCGCCGGCCGCCGCCGCCTCGGCGGACAGCCGCATCACCAGATCGATGACGCCGATGCCGTCCGGGCCGCGGTCGGTGAAGTCGCCGAGGAACCACAGCCGCGCGGTGCCAGCGCACCACTGGCCCGCGGCGTCGACGAGTCCCTGCTCCTGGAGCGCGGCGACCAGTTGGTCGAGATAGCCGTGCACGTCGCCGACGACGAACAGGGGTCCGGGCCCGGCCGGGGCCTGCGCGGCGACGGGGTCCACCGTCACCTGGACCGTGTCGCCGCGGTGGATGACGGGCAGGTCGCGCTGGGTCGGCGTGTACACGTCCGGGTAGCCCTCCTCGGGCGCCGGGCGCTCCTCCTCGTGCGGCGGCGCGCTCTCGGCGGGAGGCGCGCCGGTGGGGTACGGACCGGCCTCGTTCATGTACGCGGGCACGCGGAAGTCGCGCAGTGTCGCCGTCCGCTCCACCTCGGGTCCCTGACCGGCCCCCTGAGTCATCGACCCCTCCACCATCGCGCCGCGTCTGCACCGCTTCGGACTGCCTGGTCGCAGCGGCCCGCGGTGTCGTGCGCCCATCATAGGAATGCGGATCGCGCCGTGTGATGACCCAGGGGTGGTGAATCGGAACGGGACTCAGGTTCACCGTGGCTTTCGCCCCGTTTGGACACTCTTCGGCGGGCCCGCGGCGCGACGCTCCTACTGCTCCTCCGGTGACCGGGGCGGGCTGACGGTCGTGCGCGGCGGGCGCCGCTGCGAGGAGGTGCGCACGATCAGCTCGGTCGGTATGACCTGCTCGACCGGCTGGTCCGACTCGACTCCCTCGATGGCGTCGATGAGGAGCTGGACCACCGCGGTGCCGATGCGGCGCGGTTTGAGGGAGAGCGTGGTGATCGGCGGCTCGGTGTTGGCGTAGACCGTGGACTCGCTGCAGCACACCAGCAGCAGATCGTCGGGGACGCGCAGGCCGTAGCGGCGGGCGGCGGCGAGCAGGTCCGTGCCGTTGGGGTCGAACAGCCCGTAGACGGCGTCGGGCCGGTCGGGGCGCGCCAGCAGCCGGTCGGCGGCGACGGCGCCCGCGCACGGATCGTGTGCGGGATAGGACTCGTAGACCGGGTCCTGGCCGACGCGCTCGCACCAGCGCAGGTAGGCGGTCGTCGACAGATGGGTGTACGTGTCGGTGGTGGTGCCGGTGAGCAGGCCGATGCGGCGGGCGCCGGCCTCGGCGAGGTGGTCGAGGATGTCGAGGACGGCGGCCTCGTGGTCGTTGTCGACCCAGGCGGTGACCGGGAGGGCGCCGGCCGGGCGGCCGTCGCTCACCACCGGTAAGCCCTGCCGGACCAGCTCGCTGACGACCGGGTCCTGGTCGGAGGGGTCGATGACGACCGTGCCGTCCAGGGCGACGTTCGACCACACGTCGTGGCGCGAGGTCGCCGGGAGGATGACGAGCGCGTAGCCGCGGGCGAGCGCGGCCGAGGTGGCGGCCCGCGCCATCTCGGCGAAGTACGCGAACTCGGTGAAGGTGAAAGGTTCATCCCCGTACGTCGTCACGGTCAGGCCGATGAGGCCCGACTTCCCGGTACGGAGCGTGCGTGCTGCGGCCGAGGGGCGGTACCCCAGCCGGTCGGCGACCTCACGGACATGGCGGCGGGTGGCGTCCGGGAGCCGGCCCTTGCCGTTGAGGGCATCGGAGACGGTTGTGATGGAGACTCCGGCGGCGGCGGCCACGTCTCTGATGCCCGCCCGACCCGGCCGGCTGCCTCGACGAGAGGTATCCGCGCGGCTCACCTGGTGCTTCCCTGCTGCTGTCATGGCGAGCCGATAGTAGGGCTCATGCGGTGGGGTAGTGCGGACGCATATGCACGCATTGACAGGCACGTTTCTGCATGGTCATAAAGGGTCAACTGCCTTAGAAAGTGAGTCAGTTAAGCGATTTCATGCCAGGACGTGATGCGACGACACCCATGGGCCTGTCGAGCCCTGGAGGTCTCGAAGAGGTCTCAACTCACCTGCACGAGCGACGCGCGCCACGGCGCAAGCCACCGGCGCATAGATATATGTGAGATGCGCCCCTCATTCGTACATATTCGTACGAAGACGCCCGTGATGTCGCACGGAGGGCCGCGCGGCCGTCCGTGCGGCGGGCGGCGGGTGCGGAACCGGTCCGAGGTGATGGCTTCCGACCCATTCGCAGCAGCGCCCAATCCTCATAAGGTATGGAGTATTGGATGTCGGTGGTGGCCATGAGGAGGACTGCGGTGAGCGAGACGAACCCGAAGCTGCGCGCCGAGCTGGAAGGCATCCCCACCTACAAGCCCGGCAAGGCCGCCGCGGGCGACGGCCCGGTGGCGTACAAGCTGTCCTCCAACGAGAACCCCTATCCGCCGCTGCCCGGTGTCATGGAGACGGTGACGGCGGCGGCCTCCTCCTTCAACCGGTACCCGGACATGGCCTGCACCGATCTGGTCAACGAGCTGGCCGAGCGCTTCGGCGTGCCGGCCGCGCACGTGGCCACCGGCACCGGTTCCGTCGGCGTGGCCCAGCAGCTGATCCAGGCCACCAGCGGTCCCGGCGACGAGGTCATGTACGCCTGGCGGTCCTTCGAGGCGTATCCGATCATCACGCAGATCAGCGGCGCGACCTCGGTGAAGGTGCCGCTCACGCCGGGCGATGTGCACGACCTGGACGCGATGGCGGACGCGATCACCGAGCGCACCCGCCTGATCTTCGTGTGCAATCCGAACAACCCGACCGGCACAGTGGTGCGCCGGGCCGAGCTGGAACGGTTCCTCGACCGGGTGCCCGGCGATGTGCTGGTGGTGCTGGACGAGGCCTACCGCGAGTTCATCCGGGACCCCGAGGTGCCGGACGGCGCGGTGCTCTACCGGGACCGGCCCAACGTCTGCGTGCTGCGCACCTTCTCCAAGGCGTACGGCCTCGCCGGACTGCGGGTGGGTTTCGCCATCGCCCACGAGCCGGTCGCGGCGGCGCTGCGCAAGACGGCCGTGCCCTTCGGAGTGAGCCAGCTGGCGCAGGAAGCGGCGATCGCCTCCCTGCGGGCGGAGGACGAGCTGCTGGGCCGGGTGGGTTCGCTGGTGTGCGAGCGCACGCGCGTGGTCGACGCGCTGCGTGCCCAGGGCTGGACCGTTCCCGAGACGCAGGCCAACTTCGTGTGGCTGCGGCTGGGGGAGCGCACGGCGGCCTTCGCCGAGACCTGTGAGCGTGCGGGCGTGGTCGTGCGGCCGTTCCCCGGCGAGGGGGTGCGGGTGACCGTCGCGGAGACCGAGGCGAACGACATCTTCCTGAAGACGGCCGAGACGTTCTTCAAGGAGGTCTGAGAGCGGGGACGACAGGTCCTTGAGGGCCGCCGGTCCCCGGCGAGCGGTCGTTTCCGGCCGTTCCCGGGAGCCGTGCGGCCCTCAGGGGGACGTGAGGAGTTCCACACGTACCGGGTCGCCGTCGCGCACCGTCGCCAGGCGGCGCGGGTCGCCGTCGATCCGGCCGAGGACGTTGCACGGGCTTGCGAGACGGCATTCGGTGCCCCGTGAGAGGGGCGTGGGCCCGTAGGGCAGGGCCAGCGCGTCGCCGTCGGTCCAGAAGGCGACCGTGCCGGGCTCGACGACCTGCCGGGCGTCCGTTTCACGTGGAACACGTGTGCCCGTGTCGAAGTAGACCTCTTCGCCCCAGGTGCGGGCGGTGGAGACGAGGGGGAGTTCACCGGCGAGTGCCCGCGTGGTCGGGGTGTCGTCGAGGGCCGCGGTGAGGTGCCCCGCCGGCCAGGAGATCCGTATCCGCGTCGGTGGCGTGGGCTGTCCGGGCTGTGTCGGCTGTCCGGGCTGTGTCCGCATGCCGCGGATTCAACAATATGTTGAAGCTCCTGCCAAGGGGCTGGCCGGAAAGGGACCCCCCTTCGGACGCCGGGCGGGCGTGCGTCATAATTGCTTGTGAATGTGAACGCGTTCACAAGCTAGTCCGATTGCTGCACTGTTGTGCAGGTCACACCAGGGCAAACCGCCGCCGTAGGGCACGGCGACGTAAGGAGAGTGACGACGTGAACCTGGCTTTGGCGCCGGAGACACTGGCGCGCTGGCAGTTCGGCATCACGACCGTCTACCACTTCCTGTTCGTTCCCCTGACGATCTCCCTGGCCGCCCTCACGGCCGGGCTACAGACCGCCTGGGTGCGCACGGAGAAGGAGAAGTACCTCAGGGCGACCAAGTTCTGGGGCAAGCTCTTCCTGATCAATATCGCCATGGGCGTGGTCACCGGCATCGTGCAGGAGTTCCAGTTCGGCATGAACTGGTCGGACTACTCCCGCTTCGTCGGTGACATCTTCGGGGCTCCCCTCGCCTTCGAGGCGCTGATCGCGTTCTTCTTCGAGTCCACCTTCATCGGTCTGTGGATCTTCGGCTGGGACAAGCTCCCCAAGAAGATCCATCTGGCCTGCATCTGGATGGTCTCGATCGGCACGGTCCTGTCGGCGTACTTCATCCTCGCGGCCAACTCGTGGATGCAGCACCCGGTCGGCTACCGGATCAACCAGGCCAAGGGGCGCGCCGAACTCACCGACTTCTGGGCCGTACTGACCCAGAACACCGCGGTCGCCCAGGCGTTCCACACACTCGCCGCGTCCTTCCTGACCGGCGGCGCCTTCATGGTCGGCATCGCCGCCTTCCACCTGTTCCGCAAGAAGAACGTCTCCGTGATGAAGACCTCGCTGCGGCTGGGGCTGATCACGGTCGTCGTCGCCGGTCTGCTCACCGCGATCAGCGGCGACACGCTCGGTAAGGTCATGTTCAAGCAGCAGCCCATGAAGATGGCCGCTGCCGAGGCCCTCTGGGACGGCCAGAACTCCGCACCGTTCTCGGTCTTCGCGTACGGCGACGTCAGCAAGGGGCACAACTCCGTCGAGCTGTCGATCCCCGGAATACTGTCCTTCCTCGCGGACGACGACTTCCACTCCTACGTCCCCGGTATCAACGACACCAACAAGGCCGAGCAGCAGAAGTACGGTCCGGGCGACTACCGGCCCATCATCCCGGTCACCTTCTGGGCCTTCCGCTGGATGATCGGCTTCGGCATGGCCTCCTTCGCCATCGGACTGGCCGGGCTCTGGCTGACCCGGAAGAAGTTCATGCTGCCGCAGCATCTGCGGGTGGGTGAGGACGAGGTTCCCCATCTGGTCCTCTTCAAGAACAAGGCGCTCAGCCCCAAGCTCGGCCGGCTGTACTGGCTCGTCGCCATCTGGACCCTGGGCTTCCCGCTGATCGCCAACTCCTGGGGCTGGATCTTCACCGAGATGGGCCGTCAGCCGTGGGTCGTCTACGGCGTGCTACAGACCCGGCACGCGGTCTCCCCCGGTGTCTCCCAGGGCGAGGTCCTCACCTCCATGACCGTCTTCACGGCGCTGTACGCCATCCTCGCCGTCATCGAGGTGAAGCTGCTCGTGAAGTACGTGAAGGCCGGACCGCCCGAGCTGACGGAGGCCGACCTCAACCCGCCCACGAAGATCGGCGGCGACCACCGTGACGCCGACAAGCCGATGGCCTTCTCCTACTAGGCCGAGGAAGGCACCGTCATGGAACTGCACGACGTCTGGTTCGTCCTGATCGCCGTCCTGTGGACCGGCTACTTCTTCCTGGAGGGCTTCGACTTCGGAGTCGGTGTCCTCACCAAGCTGCTGGCCCGCGACCGGACCGAGAAGCGGGTGCTGATCAACACCATCGGCCCGGTCTGGGACGGCAACGAGGTGTGGCTGCTCTCCGCGGGCGGCGCGACCTTCGCCGCCTTCCCCGAGTGGTACGCCACGCTGTTCTCCGGCTTCTACCTGCCGCTGCTGATCATCCTGGTCTGCCTGATCGTGCGCGGTGTCGCCTTCGAGTACCGCGCCAAGCGGCCCGAGGAGAACTGGCAGCGCAACTGGGAGCACGCGATCTTCTGGTGCTCGCTGATCCCCGCGTTCCTGTGGGGCGTGGCCTTCGGCAACATCGTCCGAGGCGTCAAGATCGACCGTAATTTTGAGTACGTCGGCAGCTTCGGCGACCTGCTCAACCCGTACGCGCTCCTCGGCGGCGCCGTCACCCTGACGCTCTTCACCTTCCACGGCGCGGTGTTCACGGCACTGAAGACCGTGGGGGAGATCCGGGAACGGGCCCGCGCTCTGGCGCTGCGCGTGGGTCTGGTGACGGCCGTGGTGGCGCTGGCCTTCCTGCTGTGGACACAGGCCGACTCGGGCAACGGCCGGAGCCTGGTGGCGCTCGTCGTCGCGGTCGCCGCCCTGGTCGCCGCGCTGGTGGCCAATCAGGCAGGGCGTGAGGGCTGGTCCTTCGCCCTGTCGGGCGTCACCATCGTGGCCGCCGTGGCGATGCTCTTCCTGTCGCTGTTCCCGAACGTCATGCCGTCCACGCTCGACGCGGACTGGAGCCTGACGGTCACCAACGCCTCGTCCAGCCCCTACACCCTGAAGATCATGACCTGGTGCGCGGGGATCGCCACGCCGGTCGTCCTGCTCTACCAGGGATGGACGTACTGGGTGTTCCGCAAGCGGATCGGCACGCAGCACATCGCCGAAGCCGCGCACTGAGTCCGGTGAGGGGTGCGTTTCACGTGAAACGCACCCCGGTGGGCCGAAGGGCATGTTTCACGTGAAACCGATCGATCCGCGTCTCCTCCACTACGCCCGTGCCACCCGGTTCTTCCTGATGGCCGTCATTGGCCTGGGCGCTCTGGGCGCCGGGCTCGTCATCGCCCAGGCCATGCTCATCGCGGAAGTGGTGGTCGGCGCCTTCCAGCACCGGATGCCGGTCGCCGACCTCCGCACCCCCCTGCTGCTTCTGGTGGCCGTCGCCTGCGGCCGGGCGCTGGTCTCCTGGCTCACCGAGCTGGCGGCGCACCGGGCGAGCGCTGCGGTGAAATCCGAGCTGCGCGGGCGGCTGCTCGCCCGCGCCACGGCGCTGGGCCCCGGCTGGCTGAGCGCGCAGCGGACCGGTTCGCTGGTCACGCTGGCCACGCGCGGGATCGACGCCCTGGACGACTACTTCTCCCGCTATCTGCCGCAGCTCGGACTCGCGGTGGTCGTCCCGGTGGCGGTACTGGCCAGGGTCGTCACCGAGGACTGGGTGTCGGCGGCCATCATCGTCGGCACCCTGCCCCTCATCCCCGTCTTCATGATGCTCATCGGCTGGGCCACACAGTCCCGTATGGACCGGCAGTGGCGTCTGCTGTCCAGGCTGTCCGGGCACTTCCTGGACGTGGTGGCCGGCCTGCCGACCCTGAAGGTGTTCGGCCGGGCCAAGGCGCAGGCCGAGTCGATCAGGCGCATCACCGACGAATACCGGCGGGCGACCCTGCGTACGCTGCGCATCGCCTTCCTGTCCTCCTTCGCGCTGGAACTGCTGTCCACGCTGTCGGTCGCCCTGGTCGCCGTCACGATCGGGATGCGGCTCGTCAGCGGCGGCATGGACCTGTACACCGGCCTGGTCATCCTCGTGCTGGCGCCCGAGGCCTATCTGCCGCTGCGTCAGGTGGGCGCGCAGTACCACGCGGCGGCCGAAGGGCTGGCGGCGGCCGAGGAGATCTTCGACGTCCTCGGGACGCCGGTGCCGGAGTCCGGCACGGCGGCCGTCCCCGCCGGGGCCCTCACCTTCGAGGGCGTCGGTGTCCGCTATCCCGGGCGGTCGGCGGACGCCGTGTCCGAGGTGTCCTTCACGGTGGAGGCGGGCGAGACCGTGGCGCTCGTCGGGCCGAGCGGTGCGGGCAAGTCGACGCTGCTGAACGTCCTGCTGGGGTTCCTCCGGCCCACCACGGGCCGTGTACGCGTCGCGGGCACCGACCTGTCCGACATCGACCCGGAGCAGTGGCGCTCGCACATCGCCTGGGTGCCGCAGCGGCCCCAGCTGTTCGCCGGGACCATCGCGGAGAACGTCCGCCTCGCCCGGCCCGGCGCGGACGACGCCGCGGTCCGCGCGGCGCTGGCCGACGCGGGCGCGCTGACGTTCGTCGACGCCCTGCCGGACGGTACCGGGACCGTTCTGGGCGAGGACGGCACGGGGCTGTCCGCGGGCCAGCGGCAGCGGCTCGCGCTCGCCCGTGCCTTCCTCGCCGACCGTCCCGTCCTGCTGCTCGACGAGCCGACGGCGGCGCTGGACGGGGAGACCGAGGCCGGCATCGTGGAAGCGGTACGGCGCCTGTCCGCGGGACGCACGGTGCTGCTCGTGGTGCACCGGCCCGCGCTGCTGGAGGCCGCGGACCGGGTGGTGCACCTGGAAGGCACCGAGACACGGGGCCGGACGCACACGGCAGCGGCGGCCGTGCGAGACGGGGCAGAGGCGGCAGAGGCGACGGCGGCGCGGGAGACGACGGCCGGACCGGCCGCGCCCCTCGCGGAGGAACAGGCGACCGGGCGCGGCGTTGTCCCGGCGGCGGGCGGCGTTCTCGCCCGTGTCCGTGCGGCCTGCGGCCGCCGCCGCGGCCGCCTCGCCCTGGCCATGCTGCTCGGCAGCCTCGCCCTCGGCAGCGCCGTGGGACTGATGGCCACCTCCGGCTGGCTGATCTCCCGGGCGTCGCAGCACCCTCCGGTGCTCTATCTGATGGTGGCCGTCACGGCCACGCGGGCCTTCGGTATCGGCCGGGCCGTCTTCCGCTATGCGGAGCGGCTGGTGTCGCACGACGCGGTGCTGCGGATGCTGGCCGAGACCCGCGTGGCCGTCTACCGGCGGCTGGAGCGGCTGGCTCCCGCCGGGCTGCGGCGGACCCGCCGGGGCGATCTGCTGTCGCGGCTCGTCGCCGACGTGGACGCGCTCCAGGACTACTGGCTGCGCTGGCTGCTGCCCGCCGGTGCGGCGGTGACCGTGTCGGCCGCCTCCGTCGCCTTCACGGCCTGGCTGCTGCCCGAGGCCGGTGCGGTCCTCGCCGCGGGACTGCTGGCGGCCGGGGCGGGCGTCCCGGTGATCACCGGTGCCGTGGCACGCCGGGCCGAGCGGCGGCTCGCTCCCGCCCGCGGTGTCCTCGCGACCCGTGTGACCGACCTGCTCACCGGGACCGCCGAGCTGACGGTCGCCGGCGCGCTGCCCGCGCGGACCGCCGAGGCCCGCCGCGCCGACGGCGTACTGACCCGGATCGCCTCGCGCGCCGCCACCGCGACCGCGCTCGGCGACGGGCTCACCGCCCTCCTGTCGGGCCTGACCGTGACGGCGGCGGCACTCGTCGGCGCCCAGGCGGTCACCGAGGGGCGGCTGAACGGCGTGGCCCTGGCCGTCGTCGTACTCACCCCGCTGGCCGCCTTCGAGGCCGTCCTCGGCATGCCGCTCGCCGTCCGCCACCGCCAGCGGGTGCGGCGCAGCGCCGAGCGTGTGTACGAGATCCTGGACGCCCCCGAGCCCGTCCGCGAGCCGGAGGCGGCGCACCCGGAGCCCGCGACGCCCTTCCCGCTCACCGTGAGGTCCCTCACGGCCCGGCACACGGGCCAGGAGACGGACGCGCTGGCCGGACTGGACCTCACCCTGGAGGAGGGCCGCAGGGTCGCGGTCATCGGATCGTCCGGGGCCGGCAAGACGACCCTCGCCCAGGTGCTGCTGCGGTTCCTCGACCCGGCGTCGGGCACCTACCGCCTGGGCGGGGTCGACGCCCGCTCCCTGGACGGCGACACCGTACGGCGGTTCGTGGGCCTGTGCGCCCAGGACGCCCACCTCTTCGACAGCTCGGTGCGGGAGAACCTGCTGCTGGCCAGGAAGGACGCCGACGAGCCCGCGCTGCGGGCCGCGCTCGCCCGTGCCCGGCTGCTGGACTGGGCCGACAGCCTGCCCGACGGTCTCGACACGCTCGTCGGGGAGCACGGCGCCCGGTTGTCGGGTGGCCAGCGGCAGCGGCTGGCGCTGGCCCGTGCCCTGCTCGCCGACTTCCCCGTCCTGGTCCTCGACGAGCCGGCCGAGCATCTGGACCTGCCGACCGCCGACGCGCTCACCGCCGATCTGCTGAGTGCCACCGAGGGCCGTACGACGCTGCTCATCACGCACCGGCTGGCCGGGCTCGACGCCGTGGACGAGGTGATCGTCCTGGCGGAGGGACGAGTGGTCCAGCGCGGACCGTACGCGGAACTGCTCGCCCTGCCCGGTCCGCTGCGGAGCATGGCCGAGCGGGAGTCGGCGGCCGAACTGCTGGTGGCGGCCCGGTAGAAGAGCCGACGGCGTGCCGGACCCGGCGCGCCGTCGGCGGCTGCCGTCAGCGCCGCTCGGCCAGGATCCGTTCGATCACGAGGGCGACGCCGTCGTCGTTGTTGGCCGCGGTGCGTCCGGTCGCGGCGGCGGCGGCGTCCGGGTGGGCGTTGCCCATGGCGTAGGACCGGCCGGCCCAGGTGAGCATCTCGATGTCGTTGGGCATGTCGCCGAAGGCGACGACCTCCTCGTGGGAGATGCCGCGGTCGGCGCAGCACAGGGCGAGGGCGCTGGCCTTGGAGACACCGGGTCCGCTGATCTCCAGCAGGGCGCTGGGGCTGGAGCGGGTGACGGTGGCGCGGTCACCGACCGCGAGCCGGGCCACGGTGAGGAAGGCGTCGGGGTCGATCGTCGGGTGCGAGGCGAGGATCTTCAGGATCGGGTACCGGGCGGTGGCGCCGTCGGGCGCCAGCAGTTCCTCGGCGGGCGCCAGGGTGTCCGGCGCCTCCATGTGCAGCTTCGGATAGTCCGGCTCCTGATGGAATCCGTACGTCTGCTCGATCGCGTACGCGGTGCCGGGTGCCGCGTCGCGCAGCAGCCGCACGGTCTCCAGCGCGTTCTCCCGGGCGAGGTCCCGCACCTTGACGAAACGGTGGGCGCCCGGCCCGCCGTGCAGGTCGACCACGGCCGCGCCGTTGCCGCAGATCGCCAGGCCGTGGCCGTGCACATGCTCGCTGACGACATCCATCCAGCGGGCCGGGCGGCCGGTGACGAAGAAGACCTCGATACCGGCCTCCTCGGCGGCGGCGAGGGCGGCGACCGTGCGCGGGGAGACCGACTTGTCGTCGTGCAGCAACGTTCCGTCAAGATCGGTTGCGATCAGCCGCGGGGGGACGGCGGGGGCCGCTCCCCGCGCGAGCGAGGTCGAGAGCTGGGAGGAGGCCGGGGGCTCGGGCTGTCGCGTCGCTGAGGTCACCGCCTCATTGTCCCGTATCGCCTCGCACGATCGTGCGGGTCTGCGCACAGGTGAGACGTCGCTTCGGTCACGCCGGCCGAGCGGGCTTCGGTCACGCCAGCTGAGCGGGGGCGTCCGTGGCGATCTGCTCGAAGACCTTCTCGTCCGCGGCGAAATCGGAGTCCGGGATCGGCCAGTGGAGGACGATCTCGGTGAACCCCAGCTCCTGGTGCCGTCCCGCGAAGTCGACGAAAGCGTCGAGGGACTCCAGAGGACGCCCCCGGTCCGGGGTGAATCCGGTGAGCAGGATCTTGTCCAGACCGCTCACGTCCCGTCCGACCGCCCCGCACGCGGCACCGAGCTTCTCCACCTGGCCGCGCAGCGCCTGGACGGACTGCTCCGGCGTGCCCTCCTCGTACAGCTGGGGATCGCCGGTGGTCACCCACGCCTGCCCGTACCGCGCCGCCAGGCGCAGCCCGCGCGGACCCGTGGCGGCCACGGCGAACGGCAGCCGGGGCCGCTGCACACAGCCGGGGATGTTCCGCGCCTCGTGCGCCGAGTAGAAGTCGCCCTCGTACGACACCGTGTCCTCGGTCAGCAGCCGGTCCAGCAGCGGTACGAACTCGGCCAGCCGGTCGGCGCGCTCCCGCAGTGTCCACGGCTCCTGCCCGAGCGCGGTGGCGTCGAAGCCGGTGCCGCCCGCCCCGATGCCCAGCGTGAGCCGGCCGCCGGAGATGTCGTCGAGCGAGATCAGTTCCTTGGCGAGGGTGACCGGGTGCCGGAAGTTCGGCGAGGTCACCAGGGTCCCCAGGCGCATGCGCTCGGTCGTGGCCGCCGCGGCGGTCAGGGTCGGCACGGCACCGAACCACGGGCCGTCCCGGAAGCTGCGCCAGGACAGATGGTCGTAGGTGTAGCCGGTGTGGAATCCGAGCTGCTCGGCGCGGGTCCACGCCGCACGGCCGCCCTCGTGCCACCGGCGGTAGGGGAGGATGACGGTGCTCAGGCGCAGACTCATGACACCGAGCCTAGGGCCCCGCGTGTTTCACGTGAAACGGGTCACCGCACGTGGCTGCTCAGCCACGAGGTGAGACCGATCATCGGGATCAGTTCCTTGTACGTGCGGTCGCCGGGCAGGGGGACGACCAGGCGGTAGCCGGGCGGGAAACGCCGCGCCTTGACGAACGCGGTGCCCTCCAGGACGGAGCGCAGGAATGCGGGGACGTCGTCGCGGGGCACATCGTGGAAACGGACGCCCTCGACGGTGATCAGGGCGTCGTCCTCCGGATAGAGCTGCACGGTCAGCCGGGGCAGCCCGCCGAACTCGACGAACGCCTCGTGCGGCAGCGAACCGTCCGGGTCGGTGGTGACGCCGACCCCCACGGAGCTGCGTCGTGAGGTCTGGTCGGCGCCGATGTCGTGGGTCACCTCGATCTCGCGTGCGTAGGCGGCGGCGAGGGCACGACAGGCGGTGACGGCGGCTTCGGTCGTGGCGAGATGACGGTCCATGCCCACGATCATGCCGGACCGGGTCAGTGACCCGAGCCGAACCGCAGGTACTGCGGCGGTACGGCCTGTGTCAGCCACACGCCGTTGGCGCTGACCCGGAAGACATGGCCGTCGCGGTGCATCGCGGCGGCGTCCACGGCGAGCACGACCGGCCGGCCACGGCGGGCACCCACGCGGGTCGCGGTCTCCCGGTCGGGCGAGAGGTGCACGTCGTGCCGGTTCATGGGCCGCAGCCCCTCGGCGCGGATGGCGTCGAGGGCGCGGCCCACCGTCCCGTGGAAGAGGTACGGCGGCGGGGTCGCCGGCGGCAGCCCGAGGTCCACGTCGACGCTGTGTCCCTGGCTGGCCCGGATGCGCTCGCCCCGGATCTCGAAGCGCCGCTTGTCGTTGGTGGCGACGACGTGGTCCAGCTCCTCGCGGGTGAACCGGAAGCGATGCCCGGCCGCCGCCGCGATCAGGGCCTCGATCCCGACCCAGCCGGCCTCGTCGAGCGTGAGCCCGATCCTCCCGGGCTGGTGGCGCAGATGCCGGGAGAGGTACTTCGACACCTTCACGGTGCGTTGTTCGTCCATGCCACCAGCCTGCCGCGAGAGACGAGCCTCGCGCTGAACTTTTTCGCCGGGCAGGTTTGATCCACAGCCAAGTGAGGTTATCCACAGGCAGATTGAGGATTCTGTGGACAACTGGCGTCCGGGGCAGGCGATTTCACCCGCCCCGGGCCTGCCCGGCAGCGCGTCGGGCAGAACTCACAGACGTGGCCGCACCCGTGCGAGCCTGCGCAGCGTGCGCGGACTGAAGCGGGACAGGGCGTGGAAGAGGCGCGCCTCCGGGGTCACGGGCACCACCGCCGCGTCCCGGACGACCGCGCGCAGGATCGCGTCGGCGACCTTCTCCGGCGGGTAGTTCCGCAGTCCGTACAGCCGGGACGTGCGCTTCTGGCGGCGCTTCTCCTCCTCCGCGTCGACGCCCGCGAAGCGCGTCGTGGAGGTGATGCTGGTGTTGACGAAGCCGGGGCAGATCGCCGTGACCCCGATCCCCTGCCCGGCCAGCTCCGCGCGCAGGCACTCACTGAGCATCAGCACCGCGGCCTTGGACGTGCTGTAGGCGGGCAGCACCTGCGACGGCTGGTAGCCGGCCGCCGACGCGATGTTGACGATGTGGCCGCCCTGGCCGCGCTCGGCCATCTGCTTCCCGAAGAGCCGGCAGCCGTGGATCACACCCCACAGATTGACGTCGAGGACGCTTCTCCAGTCCGCCGCGGTGTGGTCGAAGAACGAGCCGGACAGGCCGATGCCCGCGTTGTTCACCAGGACGTCCACCACGCCGTACTCGGCGGCGACCTTCTCGGCGAGCTTCTCCATGGCGCTCTCGTCGGAGACGTCCGCCGTCTCCGCCCAGGCGGCCCGCGCGCCCAGCGGCAGGGCCAGCCCGGCGGTGCGGGCCGCGGCCTCGCCGTCCCGGTCCACGGCCACGATCCGCGCCCCGGCGGCGGCGAAGGCGAGCGCCGTGGCCCGTCCGATGCCGCTGCCCGCGCCCGTGATCAATACGAGCTGCCCGGCGAAGCGGTCGGCGTGGCGGCCGGTGGCCGCGGGAGCGGGCCGGCCGTCCTCGACGGTGTCCACGAACTCCGTGATCCAGTCGGCCAGCCGGTCGGGCCGGGTGCGCGGGACCCAGTGCCGGGCGGGAAGGGTGCGGCGCACCAGGTGCGGGGCCCACTGCTCCAGGCCGTCGTACAGCCGTTCCGACAGGAACACGTCGCCCGCCGGGACGATGAGCTGCACCGGCGCGTGGGCGCGCGCGTCGGGCCGCGGCCGGCGCAGCCGTGTCCGGACGTTGTCCCGGTACAGCCAGGCGCCGTGCGCCGCGTCCTGGGGCAGTGACGCGGTCGGATAGTCGCCCGCGGGCATCTGTTCGAGGCGCTGGAGCAGCTTCGGCCACCTCTTGCCGAGCGGGCCGCGCCAGGCCAGTTCGGGCAGTACGGGGGTGTGCAGCACGCCGACGTACCAGGACTTGGCGCCCTGGCCGAGGAGCTGGCCGACCCGGCGCGGGGTGGGGCGGGTGAGACGCGAGTTGATCCAGTGGCCGAAGTGGTCGAGCGACGGTCCGGACATGGAGGTGAAGGACGCGATGCGGCCCTCGGTGCGCGCGACGGTGACGAACTCCCAGGACTGGACCGAGCCCCAGTCGTGGCCGACCAGGTGCACCGGCTCGTCCGGGCTGACGGCGTCCGCGACCGCCAGGAAGTCGTCGGTGAGCTTCTCCAGGGTGAACCCGCCGCGCAGCGGCCGCGGGGCGGTGGAGCGGCCGTGGCCCCGGACGTCGTACAGCACGACGTGGAAGCGGTCGCGCAGCCGTCCGGCCACCTCGGACCAGACCTCCTTGCTGTCCGGGTAGCCGTGCACCAGGACGACCGTCGGCCGCCCGGGATCCCCGAGTTCGGCCACGCACAGCTCGACCTCGCCGGACCGTACCCGGCGTTCCCGCGCGCCCTCCAGCGGCGACACGCGCATCACCTCTCCTCCGCCCGGCGGCACGCTCCCCCGCTCGCCTCGGCCGGGGACGCGCGCCTGTCATGCGACGTGGGCGACTGTGGCAGTTGTTAGACTGAACGTCAATAGGGTGCCCCGCGGGGCTCGTCCCTGTCGCACAAAGCCGGGTTGTCCGGAACCTGTAGGACTTCGGAGCGGCACCCCCTAGGGCCCCGTAATACTCCAGAGGGACGCGAAGACGGCTCTGGGGTCTGACGACTCGCGTGGCGGGCGTCACTATCGTCGACGACGTGACTGTGATCGCGACCGAAAGCCTGAGCAAGCGGTTCCCCCGGGTGACCGCTCTTGACCGGCTCTCCGTGGACGTCGGACCCGGTGTGACCGGACTCGTCGGCGCCAACGGGGCCGGCAAGTCCACACTGATCAAGATCCTGCTGGGTCTGTCCCCCGCCACGGAGGGCCGCGCCGAGGTGCTCGGCCTCGACGTCGCCACCAAGGGCGCCGAGATCCGCGAGCGGGTCGGGTACATGCCCGAGCACGACTGTCTGCCGCCGGACGTCTCGGCCACCGAGTTCGTCGTCCACATGGCGCGCATGTCCGGCCTGCCGCCCACCGCCGCGCGCGAGCGCACCGCGGACACCCTGCGCCACGTCGGGCTCTACGAGGAGCGCTACCGGCCCATCGGCGGCTACTCCACCGGCATGAAGCAGCGCGTCAAGCTCGCCCAGGCCCTGGTGCACGACCCGCAGCTGGTCTTCCTCGACGAGCCGACCAACGGCCTCGACCCGGTCGGCCGCGACGACATGCTCGGCCTCATCCGCCGCATCCACACCGACTTCGGCATCTCGGTCCTGGTCACCTCGCACCTCCTGGGCGAACTGGAGCGCACCTGCGACCACGTCGTCGTGGTCGACGGCGGCAAGCTCCTGCGCTCCAGCTCCACCACCGACTTCACCCAGACCACGACCACCCTCGCCGTCGAGGTCACCGACAGCGACGAACACCCGGACGGCACCCGCGCGGTGCGCGAGGCCCTGACCGCCCGCGGTGTGCAGACCGAGGACGGCACCGGACTGCCCGGCGCGGGCCATGTGCTGCTCCTCACCGCCCAGAGCGAGGAGACGTACGACCTGGTCCGGGACGTGATCGCGGACCTCGGACTCGGCCTGGTGCGCATGGAGCAGCGCCGGCACCACATCTCGGAGGTCTTCCGGGACGACGAACAGCGCGACGGACAGCGGAAGGAGGCGGTCGGCCATGGCAATTGAGCAGCCCCTGCGCAATCCGGTGCCGCCCTCGGGCGACCAGACCCGGATCCACAACATCGGCTACCGCAACTACGACGGTCCGCGCCTGGGCCGCGCCTACGCCCGCCGCTCGCTGTACTCGCAGTCCCTGCGCGGCGCCTACGGCCTCGGCCGCTCGGTGAAGTCCAAGGTGCTGCCGATGCTGCTGTTCGTGGTGATGTGCGTGCCCGCGGCCATCATGGTCGCCGTCGCGGTCGCCACCAAGGCCAAGGATCTGCCCGTCGACTACACGCGCTACGCCATCATCATGCAGGGCGTCATCAGCCTGTACGTCGCCTCGCAGGCACCCCAGTCCGTCTCGCGCGACCTGCGCTTCAAGACCGTGCCGCTGTACTTCTCGCGGCCCATCGAGACCGCCGACTACGTCCGCGCCAAGTACGCGGCGCTGGCCTCGGCGCTGTTCATCCTGACCGCCGCCCCCCTGCTGGTCCTCTACGTGGGTGCCCTGCTGGCCAAGCTCGACTTCGCCGACCAGACCAAGGGATTCGCCGAAGGACTCGTCTCCGTGGCCCTGCTCTCCCTGCTCTTCGCCGGCATCGGCCTGGTGATCGCGGCGATCACCCCGCGCCGCGGCTTCGGCATCGCCGCGGTGATCGCCGTGCTCGTCATCTCCTACGGCGCGGTCTCCACGCTCGAAGCCATCGCCGACGCCCAGAACAGCACCTCCGCCATCCCGTGGATCGGCCTGTTCTCACCGGTCACCCTCATCGACGGCGTGCAGACCGCCTTCCTGGGCGCGACCTCCTCGGCGCCCGGAGCCGCGGGCCCCGGCAGCGGACAGGGCGTCGTCTACGTCCTGGTCGTCCTCGGCCTCATCGCCGCCGCCTACGGGCTCCTGCTGCGCCGCTACAAGAAGGTGGGACTGTGACCACGCTGAGCATCGACCACGTCTCCCGCTGGTTCGGCAACGTGGTCGCCGTCAACGACATCACCATGAACGTCGGCCCCGGCGTCACCGGCCTGCTCGGCCCGAACGGCGCCGGGAAGTCCACACTGATCAACATGATGGGCGGCTTCCTCGCCCCCTCCACCGGCACCGTCACCCTCGACGGCCAGCCGGTCTGGCGCAACGAGCAGATCTACCGGCACATCGGCGTGGTCCCCGAGCGGGAGGCGATGTACGACTTCCTCACCGGCCGCGAATTCGTCGTCGCCAACGCGGAACTGCACGGCCTGGGCGCCAAGGCCGCGCAGAAGGCACTGGCCACGGTCGAGATGGAGTACGCGCAGGACCGGAAGATCTCCACCTACTCCAAGGGCATGCGCCAGCGCGTGAAGATGGCCAGCGCCCTCGTCCACGACCCCTCGCTGCTCCTGCTGGACGAGCCGTTCAACGGCATGGACCCGCGCCAGCGCATGCAGCTGATGGATCTGCTGCGGCGCATGGGCGACGAGGGCCGCACGGTGCTCTTCTCCTCCCACATCCTGGAGGAGGTCGAGCAGCTCGCCTGGCACATCGAGGTCATCGTCGCCGGCCGGCACGCTGCCAGTGGTGACTTCCGCAAGATCCGCCGCCTGATGACCGACCGTCCGCACCGCTACCTGGTGCGCTCCAGTGACGACCGGGCCCTCGCGGCGGCGCTGATCGCCGACCCGTCGACCTCCGGCATCGAGGTGGACCTCGCCGAGGGCGCGCTGCGCGTCCAGGCCGTCGACTTCGGCCGGTTCACCGCGCTGCTGCCGAAGGTGGCCCGCGACCACGGCATCCGGCTGCACACGGTCTCGCCGTCCGACGAGTCCCTCGAGTCCGTCTTCTCGTATCTGGTCGCGGCGTAGGAGGCCCCACGATGTACGACCCCACAGTCGCCCGGCTCACCTATCGGGCTCTGCTCGGCCGCCGCCGGGCCCTCATCCTCGGCGCGCTGCCCCTGCTGCTGATCGTCATCGCCGTTGCCGTCCGCGCCCTCACCGGCGCCGACGACCAGACCGCGGTGAACGTCCTCGGCGGTTTCGCCCTCGCCACGATGGTGCCGATCATCGGCGTCATCGCCGGCACCGGCGCCATCGGACCGGAGATCGACGACGGCTCGGTGGTGTACCTGCTGTCCAAGCCGCTGAAGCGGCCGGTCATCATCTTCACCAAGCTGATCGTGGCCATCGCCGTGACGATGGTGTTCTCCGCGGTGCCGACGCTGATCGCCGGACTGATCCTCAACGGCAACGGCCAGCAGGTCGCGGTGGCCTACACGGTGGCGGCGCTGGTCGCCTCCATCGCCTACGCCGCCCTCTTCCTCCTGCTGGGCACGGTCTCCCGGCACGCGGTGGTCCTCGGACTGGTCTACGCGCTGGTCTGGGAGGCGCTGTTCGGCTCCCTGGTGCCCGGGGCGCGCACCCTGAGCGTCCAGCAGTGGGCCCTGGCCGTGGCGCACAAGGTCGCAGGCGGGGACCTGGTGACCTCCGAGGTCGGGCTGACGACGGCGACGGTCCTGCTGGTGCTGGTGACCGTGCTGGCCACCTGGTACGCGGGGCAGAAGCTGCGGGCCCTGACCCTCGCCGGCGAGGAGTGAGAGCCGGACATGTCCGGGGGTGGGCGAGCGGGCGCGGCCCCTCGCTCACCCGGCCGACGGTTCACCCGGCCGACGGTTCACCCGGCCGACGGCTCGCCCGGCAGGGCCGCTGCCGACGAGGCCGCTGCCGACAAGGGCGGCGCCGAACGGCCGGGCGTCCGGGGCAAATTCAGTGGCGCCGCGGTTGCCCGGTGGGCACAGTGGTGATGTCCGCAGCGCCGGATCGGACCGGCGCCCATGCACCGGGAGAGGAGCGAGGCGATGCCCATGCACGGCAGTACGCCCGGCTCCCGACAGGGCAGCCCGCGGCGGAGTCCGGAGCGCTGACCCGCTCCGTGGAACCCGCCCCGCACGGGGCACTGCCCGGGGCGGCTGCTTCGAGCACGCGACCCGGTGTCGCGTGAGCCGCCCACCCGGAGGGTTGGCCGAGCGGTAAGGCACCGGCTTGCTGAGCCGTGGTCGGGGTCACCCCCGCGCACGTTCGATCCGTGCATCCTCCGCAGAGACCAGAAAATCAGCGACCAGCGGACCAGCGGACCAGCGACCGGAGAACACACCGGGCGCAGGTCACAGGCCACAGAGCTTGGTCGGGCTGGGCGGCGTGATGGTCCGGGCTCAGCCCAGCCACCGTTCCAGCACCACCGCGATGCCGTCCTCCTCGTGGGAGGCCGTCACCTCGTCCGCGACCGCCTTCAGCTCCTCGTGGGCGTTGGCCATGGCCACCCCGTGGGCGGCCCAGGCGAACATGGGGATGTCGTTGGGCATGTCGCCGAAGGCGATCGTGTCGGCCGGCTTCAGGCCCATCCGCCGGGCGGCCAGTGACAGCCCCGTCGCCTTCGACAGGCCGAGCGGAAGAAGCTCCACTATGCCCTCGCCGGCCATGGTGACCGAGACGAAGCCGCCCGCCGCCCGGTGGGCGGCTTCGGCGAGCGCGTCGTCGGAGAGCGTCGGGTGCTGGATGTAGATCTTGTTGAGCGGAGCGCTCCACAGCTCGGAGGCGTCCGTCAGCGGGGTGGCGGGCAGGGTGCCGGTCACGGCGTACCCGGGGCCGACCAGCACCTCGCCGTCCAGCCCGTCCCGGCTTGCCGCCAGGTACAGCGGGCCGACCTCGGCCTCGATCTTGGCCAGCGCCACCCCGGCCAGCTGCCGGTCCAGGGTCACCGAGGTCAGCAGCCGGTGCTCGCCGGCGTGGTACACCTGGGCGCCCTGGCCGCAGACCGCGAGGCCGCGGTAGCCGAGGTCGTCCAGGACGTGCCGGGTCCAGGGGGCGGCGCGGCCGGTGACGACGATGTGCGCGGCACCCGCCGCGGTCACCGCGGCGAGCGCCTCACGCGTGCGGGGCGAGACCGACTCGTCGGACCGCAGCAGGGTGCCGTCCAGGTCGGTCGCGATCAGCCGGTAGGGGAGGCCGCCGGAGTTCTCGCCGACGGCCGTGGTGGCGGTGGCGGTCACTTGGCCAGCGGCTCCAGGACCTCCCGGCCGCCGAGGTAGGGACGCAGCACCTCGGGCACGCGCACGGAGCCGTCGGCCTGCTGGTGGTTCTCCAGCAGGGCGACGATGGTGCGCGGGACGGCACACAGCGTGCCGTTCAGCGTGGCCAGCGGCTTGACCTGCTTGCCGTCGCGGACGCGGATGGACAGCCGCCGCGACTGGAACTCGGTGCAGTCCGAGGTCGAGGTCAGCTCGCGGTACTTGCCCTGGGTCGGGATCCACGCCTCGCAGTCGAACTTGCGCGCGGCCGACGAACCGAGGTCGCCCGAGGCGACGTCGATCACGCGGAACGGCAGCTCCAGCGAGGTCAGCCACTGCTTCTCCCACTCCAGCAGCCGCTGGTGCTCCGCCCGCGAGTCCTCGGGGGCGACGTAGGAGAACATCTCGACCTTGTCGAACTGGTGCACACGGAAGATGCCCCGGGTGTCCTTGCCGTGCGAGCCGGCCTCGCGGCGGAAGCAGGGCGAGAAGCCCGCGTAGCGCAGCGGCAGCCGGTCCGCGTCGATGATCTCGTCCATGTGGTACGCCGCCAGCGGCACCTCGGACGTGCCGACCAGGTACAGGTCGTCCTTGTCGAGGTGGTAGACGTCCTGGGCGGCCTGGCCGAGGAAGCCGGTGCCGGCCATGGACTGCGGGCGCACCAGCGCCGGGGTGAGCATGGGCGTGAAGCCGGCGGCGGTGGCCTGGGCGATCGCCGCGTTCACCAGGGCCAGCTCCAGCAGGGCGCCGACACCGGTGAGGAAGTAGAAGCGGGAGCCGGAGACCTTCGCGCCGCGCTCCACGTCGATCGCGCCGAGGAGCTGGCCCAGCTCCAGGTGGTCACGGGGCTCGAAGCCCTCGGCGGCGAAGTCGCGGTGGGTGCCGTGCGTCTCCAGGGTGACGAAGTCCTCCTCGCCGCCGACCGGGACCTCGGGGTGGACGAGGTTGCCGAGCCGGAGCAGCAGCTCCTGGGTCTCGGCGTCGGCCGCGTCGCGCTCGGCGTCGGCCGTCTTGACGTCGGCGGCGAGCTGGCTCGCCTTCTTCAGCAGCTCGGCCTTCTCGTCACCGGCGGCCTTGGGGATGAGCTTGCCCAGCGCCTTCTGCTCGGCGCGCAGCTCGTCGAAGCGGACGCCGGACGACCTGCGCCGCTCGTCGGCAGACAGGAGGGAGTCGACGAGCGCGACGTCCTCTCCACGGGCACGCTGCGAGGCGCGCGCACGGTCAGGGTCCTCACGGAGCAGACGAAGGTCAATCACGTGCTCAAGGCTACCGGTGCGGCGTTCCGGCTCACGACCCAGTATTCGGGTCCGCTCCCCTGCGATTCGGGCCCGCCGCTCCGCGGGGCCGTACGCACGGTCAGGGCAGAATTGCGCACCGTGTCAATTGAGCCCCCGGCGGCCCCCTGGAAGAGGACGTCCGACCGCCGTCCTGTTGACTGGATTCCCTTGTGGGCAACCGGACTTGGCGGGTCGGTTGTCCACAGGAATCCAGGACTGCGGAAAAGTTATCCACAGGCTGTGCGAAAGATCTGTGGACTTCGGAATTGATCACTCCGGAAGTACGGGGCACCGCAAGAATTCCCGGTCCAAACGGGTTCGACACCCACTTTCGGGTGGAAAAGGGTCGCCCCAAAAGATGAACCATGGGAAACGAGTGGACGAAGGGTGACCTGCCACTGGATGACCCGCCCTGGGGTCCGAAGGGCGATTTGTCGACCGACTCGGCTGCTGGTGTCGACTTGTCCCCAGGTCGAGAAGCGGACCTGTGGATAACTTCTGTGGATAACGAAGATCTGCAGGTAGGACTGGTCGTACCCGATCGGAAGTGACTAGAAACGGCCGTCCTGGCAGCGTGCCACCCACTCGGCCGCGGCCATGAACTCCTCGTCCGACGTTCCGGCGAACGGGGGCCGCACGTCCGCGGCGCCGATGTCCGCGCGCGGATACGAGCCGAGGAAGCGCACCTCCGGGCAGACCCGCTTCAGGCCCGTCAGGGCCTCGGCCATCCGGCGGTCGGCGATATGCCCCTCGGCGTCGATGCAGAAGCAGTAGTTGCCGATGCCCGCGCCGGTGGGACGGGACTGGAGCAGCATCAGGTTGATCCCCCGGCCGGAGAACTCGCCCAGCAGGTCGCGCAGGCCGCCGGGATGGTCGGCCCGCTGCCACAGGACCACGGACGTCTTGTCCGCACCGCTCGGCGCGGCCGGCCGTGCGGGACGGCCGACGAGAACGAACCGGGTCTGCGCGTTCTCCGCGTCATGGATGCCCGTCTCCAGCGCTTCGAGCCCGTACCGGGCCGCGGCGAACTCACCGGCGAAGGCGGCGTCGTAACGGCCCTCCTGGACCAGCCGGGCGCCGTCGGCGTTCGAGGCGGCCGACTCCCAGCGGGCGTCGGGCAGCCGCGCCTTCAGCCAGTTGCGCACCTGCGGCTGGGCGGCCGGATGGGCGGTGACCGTCCGGATGGCGTCGAGCCCGGTACCGGGCCTGACCAGCAGCGCGAAGGTGATCGAGAGCAGCACCTCGCGGTAGATCATCAGCGGCCGGCCCGCGACCAGTTCGTCGAGCGTCGTGGTGATGCCGCCCTCGACGGAGTTCTCGATGGGCACGAACGCGGCCTCGGCCGCCCCGTCGCGGACCGCGTCCAGCGCCGACTGCACGGACACCTGAGGGACCAGCTCCCGGGTGGCCGCCTCCGGGAGTCTGCGGAGCGCCACCTCGGTGAAGGTGCCTTCCGGACCGAGATAGGTGTAGCTCGCTGACATGCCCTCACCCTAAGGTCCGCCCCGGCTCCCCTCACCCTTCCGAACGGGGTGTGCCCTCCGGGGCTGTGCCTTCCGAGGCGTCATCCCTCCAGGAGCCGCTGCCCGACGTACTCGCCCTGCGCGGCCCCGCCCGGCACGGCGAACAGTCCGCTCGCCTCGTGCCGGATGAACGGTGACAGCGCGTCGCCGCGGTCCAGCTTGCGCTGCACCGGTACGAAGCCCCGCAGCGGATCGGCCTGCCAGCAGATGAACAGCAGCCCCGCGTCCGGTGTGCCGTCCGGGCCGATGCCGTCGTGGTACGAGAACGGGCGCCGCAGCATGGCCGCGCCGCCGTTCTGGTCGGGGCGGGTGATGCGGGCGTGCGCGTTGACCGGGACGACGTAGGTGCCGTCCTGGCCGGGCTTCTCCAGGTCCATGGCGGTCGTCTCGGTGCCCCCGCTGAGCGGTGCGCCGTCGGCCTTGCGGCGCCCGATGACGTTCTCCTGCTCGGGGAGGGACAGCTTCTCCCAGTCATCCAGGAGCATGCGGATCCGGCGTACGACGGCGTACGAGCCGTTCGCCATCCAGGCTGGGCGGCCCCCGCCGGGCACGAAGATGCGCTGGTCGAAGTCAGAATCCTTGGGCTTCGGGTTGTTGGTGCCGTCGACCTGGCCCATCAGGTTGCGGGCCGTCATGGGGCGCGCGGTGGCGCCCGGGGACCGGTTGAAGCCGTTCATCTGCCAGCGCACCCGGGCGGCGCTGCCCGCGTCCTTCTGGAGGGCCCGCAGAGCGTGGAAGGCGACCAGGGCATCGTTGGCGCCGATCTGCACCCAGAGATCGCCGTCGCTGCGGGCCTTGTCGAGCCGGTCGGAGGAGAAGGCGGGCAGCGGCTCCAGGGCGGCGGGCCGCTGCTGTGCCAGACCGGTCCGGTCGAAGAACGACCGGCCGAAGCCGAAGGTGATCGTCAGGGACGAGGGACCCGCGTCCCGTGCGACGCCGGTGTCACCGTGCGCGGCGGGCTCGCCCGCCATCAGCCGTTCGGCGGTCCCCGACCACCGGCGCAGCAGGGCAGCCGCCTCCTTGCGGCCCGACCCGGCCGTCAGGTCGAAGGCGACGAGATGGCCGCTGGACTGGAGCCCCTCTGTGATCCCGGGCTGGTGTTTCACGTGAAACACAGCCCGATCGGAGCCGAGCGCGGTCAGCGGGGTGGCACCGGCGGGCGCGGTGGTGTAACCGATGGCCGCGCCCGCCGCACCCAGAACCAGCCCACTGGCACCGGCCGTGCCGAGCAGCCGCCGCCGCGAGATGCCCGCCCCGGTGGCGGCGTCGGCCGCCCTGGGCTCGGGCACGGCCGAAGCGGAGCCGGAGCCGGAGCCAGCGGCGGGGACGGAAGCCCCGGAGGACCGGGAACCCCCGGAGGACCGGGAAGCCCGGGTGCTCCGGGAGGTGTTCTTCGGGGCGGACTGGTCGGTCATGGTGGTTCAGCCGATCTTGACGTTCTTGGTGACGGTCACCTGGTCGATGTCGGAGGTCCGCACGGTCACGGCGACCTCCCAGTCGCCCGCCATGGGGATCTGCACCCCGTCCGCCGCCCAGTGTCCGATGGTGATGTGGTCGGGAGCTACGGGGAGCGGCCCGATCTTCTGGGCGGGGAGGGTGAAGGCGATCTTCAGCTCGGCGACGTCGAACGGCTTGCCGTCCGGCCGCTGAGCGTAGACGTGCAGCTCGTTGGCGCCCACGCGTGCGGGGTCGAGGTCGATCCGGACGACGCCCCGGCCGTTCTGGCCACCGGTGTCGAACGGCAGGTCGAGGGCGGCCGCACCGGTCGAGGACGAGGCGGCGGAGGACGACGAGGACGCGGTGGCCGCCTTGGCCTCCTCCTCGGTGCGGCCCGGTTCGGTCTGGGTCAGCACGGTGGTGACGGCGAGCAGGACGACGGCGACACCGGCCTCCATCAGTACCGAGCGGCGCAGCCCGAACCGGTTCGGGTCGCCGTCCCGGAGCCGCTTCTGCCGCGCCGCGTCCACGGCGGCCCGCTGCCGGGCGAGCTGGGCGGCCCGGCGGGAGTCGCCCGCCTTCGCACCCGCCTCACCGGCAGCACCTGCCTTACCGGCTGCCCCGCTGTCCGTCTCTCCCGCAGTGTCCTCGTCGGCGCCGTCTCCCCCCGTCTCCCCGTCCGCCGCACCCGTCCGCGCGCCGACCGGCTTCTTCGCGCCGACCGGCGCCTTACGCGGACCCGTGACAGAGCCGCGCCCGGAGCCGGTGGCGGAACCGGTGGCCGTCCGGGCGGCGGCACCGCCGGTCACCGCGTCCGCCAGCCGTCCCGTCCAGCGCCGGGAGAACCAGGCGACCGCGACCATCAGCAGCACCAGACCGGCCTTGATCAGGAGCAGCTGCCCGTAGCGGGTGCCGGTCAGCGCCGACCAGGAGCCGACCTGACGCCAGGACTGGTAGATGCCGGTGGCGACCAGGGCCACCACGGAGCCGAAGGCGAGACGGGAGAAGCGGCGTACGGCCGCGGCCTCGACCGGGGTGTCGGCGGGCGCCCGGTAGAGCGCGACCAGCAGCGCGACGAGTCCGCCCAGCCAGGCGGCGACGGCCAGCAGATGGACGACGTCGACCGGCATCGCGATGCCCGGCTGGAGGCCGACCGAGGCGTGCTCGGCCAGGGCCCAGCTCGCCGCCAGCCCGGCGGCCACCACAACGCCCCCGATCGCCAGCCCGAACGTCAGATCCCGCTTCTCCTCGGCCTCCCGCTTCTCGTACGCCCCGAAGAGCACCGCGACGAAGAGCGCCGCGGCGGCGAGCAGCAGCAGCCGGGAGACGAGGGCGGCGCCCGTCTTGGTCTGGAGCACCTCGCCGAGCAGGTTCAGGTCGAAGATGTCCCCGGCCTTCCCGGAGGTGGTGTAGGAGCCGCGCAGGAGCAGCAGCGCCAGGGTGGCCGCGGTGAGCGCGACCCAGCCGGAGACGACGAGCCGCTGCACGGCCCGCACCCCGGCGCCGCGCTGCCAGCAGGCCAGGACGAAGGCGGCACCGCCGGTCAGGACGATGAAACCGGCGTACGACACATAACGCCCGATGCCGTACAGCCAGCCGACGAACCCGCCGCCCACGTCCTGGCCGCCGGCCACGACCGCGGTCTTGGAGGGCGCCCCGATGGAGAAGGTGTAGGCGCCGCCCACGGGGTGGCTGTCCGCGGAGACCACCTGGTAGGTGACGGTGTACGTGCCCTTGGCCAGGCCGCCGCGCAGCCGCACGCTGTACGTGGTGCCGCTGACGTGGGCCGGTTTCCCGGTGTCGACGCGGGCCCCCTTGGGGTCGAGCACCCGCAGCGAGTCGCCGTTCATCGCGACCTCTTCGGAGAAGGTCAGCGCGACCTGGGCGGGTGCCTGGGCGACCACCGCCCCCTGCCGGGGGTCGCTGCCGGTCAGCGCGGCGTGCGCGGAGGCCGGTGCGGCACCGGCCAGGAGCGCGCAGGCGACGGCCAGGAACAGCAGCACCAGGTTCCGTACGCGGGGGGTGATGGTCGGCGTCAAGGTGGTCCCTCCCTCAGTGTCCGGTCTCGGGGACGTACGTGGCGGGCTTCACCGGCATCTCGACCCGCAGCTCGCCGGACTTGGCGAAGTGCAGCTGGACGGAGACCGTCTGGCCCTGCTCGGGTCTGCGCTTGAGCATGTCGAACATCAGGTGGTTCGCACCGCTCTTGAACACCAGTCGGCCGTGGGCGGGCACGGTGAGCCGGTCCGCCTCCTGCATCGTCTGGCCGACCGTGCGGTGCGCGGTCACGGAACCCGCGGCGTCACTGGTCACCGAGGTCAGCTCGTCGTCGGCGCCGCCCTTGTTGACTATCGTCAGGAAACCGGCCGCCATCGAGTCGGACACCGGCTGGGGCATGTAGGCGCCGCTGACGGACAGTTCGGCCTTCCCGGCGGACTCGGCGCCGGAGGCCGAGCCGCCGCAGCCGCTCAGCAGGGCCGTGCCGGCCAGGGCCACCGCCGTCAGTCCGGCCGCCGCCCGGCGCCTCACGGGTTCTGTCCCTTGATCAGCTTGGGCAGGCCCTTGGTGTAGTCGCCGACGGTGGCGTCCTCGTCGTAGACCACGTAACCCGTGTCGTTCTTCGGGGAGAACGCGACGACCTGGGCGCCGTGCACCGACACGAGCTTGCCGTTCTTGTCCTTCTTGGTCGGCTCGACGGTGATGCCGATGCTGCGCGCACCGGCCTCGATGGTGGCGTAGTCGCCGGTCAGCCCGACGAACTGTGGGTCGATGCCGTTGAGCCACTTGCCGAGTTCGGCGGGTGTGTCACGGCCCGGGTCGGTGGTGACGAACACCACGCGCAGCTTGTCCTGGTCCGCCTTGGGCAGGGCCTTCTTGGCGACCGCCAGGTTGTTCATCGTCAGCGGGCAGACGTCGGGGCAGTGGGTGTAGCCGAAGTAGATCAGGGTGGGCCGGCCCGCGGTCTCCTTGCGGAGGTCGTACTTCTTGCCGTGGACGTCGGTCAGCACCAGGTCGGGCTTCTCGAAGGGCTGGTCGAGCACGGTCGCGGGCTGCTGCGAGGGCTGCTCGGCGACGACGGTGGCGGCCTTCTCGTCGCCGTCGCCGCTGCCGCAGGCGGACAGGGTCATCGTCGCGGCGGCGAGCAGTGCGGCCGCGGCGAACGTCTTCTTGCGCATAGAAAAATGTCCCAGATGTGAGAACTCCGGCGCGCACCGGGCCCGTACGCCCCACAGCGGGGGACGGCCGTACCCGGACCTCGTGCGGTCCCGGTGCGCGGCACGGACGAGCAGGATCAGGCGGCGGTGCGGCGGCGCCCGGCGAACACGCCGTACGCCACGCCGGCCGCGCCGACGACGATGCCCACGACGCCGAGGACGCGGGCGGTGGTGTCACTGCCGCTCTCGGCGGCGGCGGTGGAGGTGCTCTCGGCGGACTTGGAACCGGCGGAGGCGTTCTGGGCCGCCGCTCCGTGGGCGTCGTCCGCCGCGGCGGTCAGCTGGAGCGTCGGCGCCGGGTTGTCGGGCTCGGCCTGGCCCTTCTGCGGGACCTCGATCCAGCGGACGACCTCCTTGTTGGAGTACGTCTGGAGGGCCTTGAAGACGAGCTGGTCGGCGTCCTGGGGCAGCGCGCCCACGGACACCGGGAACTTCTGGAAGTAGCCCGGCAGGATGCCCTTGCCGTCGGTGGCGGTCCAGGTGACCTTGCTGACCGCCTCGGAGATCTGCTTGCCGTGCATCTCCAGGGGCTTGTCCAGCTTGGACTTGGTGACCTCGACCTTCCAGCCGTTGACCGGCTCCGGCATCACCGAGGCCAGCGGGTGGTCGGTCGGGAAGGCGACCTCCAGCTTGGTGGTGGAGGCGTTGTCGCGCTCGTTGGGCACCTTGAAGTCGACGACGGCGTAGCCGCCCTTGGCCGCGGCGCCCTCCGCCGCCACGGTGACGTGCGCGAACGCGGGGACGGAGACGGCGAGGACGGCCGCGCCCGCGAGGGCGCCGACGGTGGCGAGACGAGAGGTCTTGCGGCTGATGGCCTGCATCACAGAGAACACTCCACTTCGAGTGGGTCCGGTGGGACCGGTGGATCCGGTGGTCGGGAGAGGGCGCGTGCTCCGGGGCGGGTGCGAGGGAGCGTGCGCACCGGGACGTACGCCGGTGCGGACCGCCCGCGGGGCGGGCACGCGCGGGGACGCCGCACGACGGCGGCCTCCCCCTCCGTTCCGGCCGGGTGGGCCGGGACCGTGGAGTGCTGGTCGCGTCGTGTCAGGCGGCGAGGACGAGGACGGCGGCGGGCGGACCGCGCCGGATCACCGTGTGCTGGAGGGCGGTGGCGGTCGGCGGCGGCAGGACGCGGTCGGCGGCGCGCGGGAAGCGCGGGCCCGTGCCCGGCAGCGCCGGCAGCCCGGCGCACAGGGCGCACACCAGGGCGAGCGCCCCGCGCAGGGACCGTACGAGCGCGCCTTCGGCGACTCCGTGCGCCGACAGCGCGATCAGCCGCACCAGGGCGAGGTCGCCACGGCGCAGCAGCCAGCCCGCGGCCAGCGCGGCGAGCACATGGCCGAGCAGCATGGGCAGGGACGGCAGCAGCGCGGCGAGGGACCCGGCGCCGTGCGGGGCGGCCGCCGGGCCGGTCGCGCCGGTCGGCGCCGCGGCTCCGGACGGGTAGACATGGGCGTCGACGAGGATCCGGTAGGCCCGCGCCGGGGTGATCCCGGCGGTGGTGGTGCCGCACAGGTACCGCGCGGCCCGCTCCACCAGCGCGGCGTCGGACAGCACATGGCCCGGGTGGCCCAGGGACCCGACCGGCACCGCGGAGCCCGCCGCGCCCGGCGAGGCCGCCGAGCCCAGGGACCCCATGGCTCCCATGGACCCCATCGAGCCCATCGGTATCGCGCCGGACACCATGCCCGCCCCGTGCTGCCCGAGTCCGAACAGCGCGTGCAGCACCAGCTGGCCCGCCGCGAGCAGCGCCGCGATCCCGGGCAGCGAGCGGGCGCGCCCGGCCAGCGGTACGACGACCACGAGCGCCCCCAGGAAACCCGCGCCCAGCGTCCACAGCGGGACGGTGGCGCAGGAGCCCAGGGTGTGCCCCGCCGCGGCCAGCACGACGCAGACCGCGGCGAACACCGCGGCCCGCAGCAGCCGGAGATCGCGTCCGGCGGATGCCGCGCGCGAGTGGGGGGCAGTCATGGCGGCCTCATCATCCCACTGGGCACCCGTGCTCCGTACGGCAGGTCCACAAGGTGCGGTACCTCCGGACAGGTCACCTTCCACGGCGTATGCGCCCGTGCATACACCGATACCCTCCGTCCCCGCATCCGCCGAACGGGCGTCGCCGTGTCAACGCGGTGCTTACGGCCGGGCACGCCGGGCAATACGTATCGGTATGTCGAGCCGCGGCCAGGAGGCTGGAGCATGAGCATCTGGTGGTCACTCCATCTGCGGCGTGACGCTGCGAGCGTGCCGCTCGCCCGGCGGCTCCTGCTCGGCACGATGGAGACCGCGGGCGTCGACCCCGACGTCTCCTTCGACCTGTCGGTCGCCCTGAGCGAGGCCTGCGCGAACGCCGTCGAGCACGGCGGGGACGGCGCCGGTTCGCAGGACTACCGGGTGACCGCCTACCTCGACGGGGAGAAGTGCCGTATCGAGGTGGCCGACACGGGCCCCGGTTTCCCGGGCGGCGGGCCCCGCGTGCCGGTCCGCCCCCCGCACACGGACGCCGAGCACGGCCGCGGCCTGTGCCTCATCCGCGAGCTGGCCGACCATGTCCACATCGGCAACGAGCCGGAGCGGGGCGGCGCGGTGGTGAGCTTCGACAAGATCCTCAAGTGGCGCGACGACGCTCCGCTGGCGGCGGTCTGACCCCGGCTTCCCCTGCGGCCCCCGCCCCCCGGTGGCACCACCCCGCCGCCCCGGCGTCAGCGCGGCCTCACGCGCCGTCCAGGACCTTCGCCAGCACCTCCAGCGCCTCCGGGTACGTCCGCTCCCTGGGCGTCCCGTAGCCGACGACGAGCCCTTGCGGGTGGCCCGCGCCGGGCGTGTGCCAGTGCTCGCCGAGACGGCCGAGCGCGAGCCCCGCCTCCTCGGCGCGGGCCAGCACCCGCTCCTCGTCCGCCACATCGACCAGGGCGTGCAGCCCGGCGGCGATCCCGCGCACCGGACGGCGCCCGCCCAGCCGCCCCAGGAGCTGGTCCCGGCGGCGCCGGTAGCGCAGCCGGCACGCGCGCACATGCCGGTCGTAGGCGTGGCTGTCGATCAGCTCGGCGAGCGCCAGCTGCCCGATGGTCTCGGTGTGGTGGTCGCTGTGCAGCTTGGCCTCGGCCACCGCGTCGACCAGCTGCGGCGGCAGCACTATCCAGCCCAGTCTCAGGGCGGGTCCCAGGGTCTTGGAGGCGGTGCCGAGGTAGGCGACGTGACCGGGCGCCATGCCCTGGAGCGCGCCCACCGGCTGGCGGTCGTACCGGAATTCGCCGTCGTAGTCGTCCTCGACGATCAGGGCACCACGCGCGCGTGCCCAGTCGGTGAGCGCCCGGCGCCGCTCGGGATGCAGGGTGACGCCGGTCGGGTACTGGTGCGCGGGGGTGACCACGACGGCCGCCTGCTCGCCCAGGTCCTGCGCGCGCACCCCGCGTTCGTCGACCCGGACCGGCACCACGGCGCCGCCGTTGTGCCGCACCACGTCCCGGTGGAAGGGCAGCCCGGGGTCCTCCATGGCGACGGAGGCGCCGTCCAGCACCCGGGTGAGCAGGGCCAGCCCCTGCACGTATCCGGAGGTGATGACGATCCGCTCCGGCGGCGCGACCACCCCGCGGGCCCGCCCCAGGTACCCCGACAGCGCGGCGCGCAGCTCGATGCGCCCCCGGGGGTCGCCGTAGTCGTACGCCAGGGAGGGCGCCGTCGCGATGGCGCGGCGCAGCGCCCGCAGCCAGGCGGCCGCCGGGAACGCGCCCACGTCCGGGCTGCCGGGCCTGAGGTCGAAGCGGGGCGCACGCGCGCGTGCCGCCGCTCCGGGCTGCTCCGCGTCCACGGCGGGCAGCGCGGCGACCCGGGTGCCCGAGCCCTGCCGCGCCGTCAGGTACCCCTCGGCGACCAACTGGTCGTACGCGGCCTTCACGGTGCCCCGCGAGACGCCCAGTTCCAGCGCGAGACGCCGGGTCGCGGGCAGCCTGGCCCCGGGAGCCAGCCGCCCCTCCCGCACCGCGGCCCTGAGCGCCTTCTCCAGTCCGGCCCGGCGGCCCGCCGCCGCGTCCGGTTCCAGGTGCAGATCCACCCCGGCACCGGGCAAGAAGCCGTTCACCTGTACGAAACCCTCCCCCTGGGCATGTGTACGGCCGGGCACCGCTCGGGTGCCCGGCCGCTCCTCGCCGGTCAGCCCTTCAGGGCCGCCATCCACGCCTCGACCTCGTCGGACCGGCGCGGCAGCGCGGCCGACAGGTTCCGGTTGCCGTCCTCGGTGACCAGGATGTCGTCCTCGATGCGGACGCCGATGCCGCGGTACTCCTCGGGGACCGTCAGGTCGTCGGCCTGGAAGTACAGGCCCGGCTCGACGGTGAGGACCATGCCCGGCTCCAGCGTGCCGTCCACGTACGTCTCGGTGCGCGCGACGGCGCAGTCGTGGACGTCGAGGCCGAGCATGTGACCGGTGCCGTGCAGCGTCCAGCGGCGCTGGAGGCCCAGCTCCAGGACCCGCTCGACCGGGCCCTCGACGAGGCCCCACGCGACGAGCCGCTCGGCCAGCACGCGCTGCGAGGCGTCGTGGAAGTCGCGGTACTTGGCGCCGGGCTTCACGGCCGCGATGCCCGCCTCCTGGGCGTCGTACACGGCGTCGTAGATCTTCTTCTGGATCTCGCTGTACGTGCCGTCGACCGGCAGCGTGCGCGTCACGTCCGCGGTGTACAGGGTGTGCGTCTCCACGCCCGCGTCCAGCAGGAGCAGGTCGCCGGAGCGGACCGGGCCGTCGTTGCGCACCCAGTGCAGCGTGCAGGCGTGCGGGCCGGCGGCGGCGATGGTGCCGTAGCCGACGTCGTTGCCCTCCACACGCGCACGCAGGAAGAAGGTGCCCTCGATGTAGCGCTCGCTGGTCGCCTCGGCCTTGTCGAGGACCTTCACCACGTCCTCGAAGCCGCGCACCGTGGAGTCGACGGCCTTCTGGAGCTCGCCGACCTCGAAGTCGTCCTTGACCAGGCGGGCCTCGGACAGGAAGACGCGCAGCTCCTCGTCGCGCTCGGCGGTGACCTTGTCGGTCAGGGCCGCCTCGATGCCGGCGTCGTGGCCGCGCACCACGCGGACCGGGCCGGTGGCCTCGCGCAGCGCGTCGGCCAGCTCGCGGACGTCGGCCGCCGGGATGCCGTACAGCGCCTCGGACTCGGTCAGGGAGTGGCGGCGGCCGACCCACAGCTCGCCCTGCCCGTCCAGCCAGAACTCGCCGTTCTCCCGGTCGGAGCGGGGCAGCAGGTAGATGGTCTCCTGGTGGCCGTCCGTGGTGGGCTCCAGGACCAGGACGCCGTCCTCCGTCTGGTTGCCGGTGAGGTAGGCGTACTCGACCGAGGAGCGGAAGGAGTACTCCGTGTCGTTGGAGCGGGTCTTCAGGTTGCCCGCGGGGACGACCAGGCGCTCACCGGGGAAGCGCGCGGAGAGCGCGGCGCGGCGCCGGGCGGTGTGCGCGGCCTGCTCGACGGGCTCCAGCTCGTGCAGCTCGGTGTCGGCCCAGCCGGACTTCATGCTCTCGGCCAGCTCGTCGGACACGCCCGGGTACAGGCCGTTCTTGCGCTGCTTGATCGGCTCTTCCTCGGCAGTCTCCGGGGTCTCCGGGAGCTCCTTCGCCACGGTCTTCCTCCTTGATACGGCACTGGACCACTCCCATCGTACGGTCGTACGGAAAGGGTCCGAGGAGAGCGTCCGCCACGGGCGCGACGGTGACCCGGAGTGCCGGGGGAGCTACTCGAAACGGGCCGCCAGCAGGGCCACGTCCTCCCTGCCGTCGGTCACGTCCAGGCCGTCGGGCAGGACGGTGCGCAGCACATGGTCGGCGACCGCGTCCGGGTCGTGGCGCACCGCGCGCGGGACCCCGGCCGCGGCGGCGCGCAGCCGTGCGACGGCACGGTCGGCGGGGTCGCCGGTGCGGTGCAGCAGCCCGTCGGTGTACAGCAGCACCGTTTCGCCTGCGCCGACCTGGAACTCCACACTGGGCGCCTCCCAGCAGGCGAGCATGCCGAGCGGCGCGGACACGGTCGTCTCCACGTACTCGGTGCGCCGCTCGCCGAGCACCAGCGGCGGGCAGTGCCCCGCTCCGGCCACGGTGATGCGGCCCAGCTCCGGCTCGCAGTAGGCGAACAGGGCGGTGGCGGAGCGGGCGGGCTCGGTCAGCCGCAGCAGCAGCTCCAGGTCGGACAGGACGGCGACGGGGTCCTCGCCCTCCATCACCGCGTACGCCCGCAGCGAGGCGCGCAGCCGGCCCATCGCGGCGACCGCGCCGGGCCCGGAACCGGTCACCGAGCCGACCGCGAGGCCGAGCGCGGCGTCGGGCAGCGGCAGCGCGTCGTACCAGTCGCCGCCGCCGCGCGGGCCGGTGCGGTGCCGGGCGGCCAGCCGGACACCGGGCACCCGCGGCAGCCGGGACGGCAGCAGTTCCTCGTACATCGTCGCCATGCACGCGCGCGTGCGCTCGCCTTCGAGCAGCCGGGCCAGGTGCTCGGTGGCGAAGCGGACGTAGAGACCGGCCAGATGGCGCTGTCGTCCGTCGGGTTCGGCGGGCTCGTCGTAGAGCCAGGTCGCGGCGCCGAGCCGGCCGGCGGCCTCGGTGGACAGGGGCAGCGCGTAGCCCGCCGCGTAGCCGAGCCGGGCGGCCACCTCGCGGTGGCGGGGGTCGAGGCCCTCCTCGGCGAACAGGTCGGCGCGCACGATCTCGGCGTCGCCGCCGGGCAGTCCCGCCGCGGTGTCCAGCAGGGCGCCGTAGGGCATGGAGGCGCGCGGGACGGTCTCGATGTGGCCCAGGTCGGCGCGGGCCAGCCCCAGCCCGACGGTGGTGTCGGGGCCGAGTCCGTCGTCCGGTTCGAGGACGACCAGGCCGCGCCGGGCGCCCACGAGGGCGGCCCCGGCGTGCAGCAGTTCCTCCAGCGCGGCGTCGAGCCGGTTCGTACGGGCCAGCCGCTCCGTCAGTTCGTGCAGCGTGGTGAGGTCGGAGACCCAGCCGGCGAGCCGGTCCTGGAGGAGGGCGCCCGGCGGGTGGGCGGTGTGCGCGGAGTGCGCGCTGCTCGCGCCGGCGGCGGAGGAGGCGTCCGGGGCAGGGGGGACGGGCGCGACAGTGTGTGCGGGTGCGGGAACCGTTGAATCGATTCCGGCCACTTTCGGAGGGTGCGGGGCGTTCATGGCGTCCGGCTTTCCGGCCGGTGCGTACTGCTCAAAAGCATCGCAAACCCCCATGTCATTCTGCGCCGCCAGCAGTGTCTCCACATGTACACGCACTCGTGAGGGGATGTCCAGCATTGTCCTGCTGGGATTCCTGGTGTCAGCGGGCCTGCCGTGGTGATGTGCCTGGACTCTTGCGTATCAACGAAGTTGGCTTGAAACTGCCTCGGGTAACGGCTTATTGCGGTCGACTGGTTTCGCTCCACAGAGCGTCACAGCGGTCGTGATGGGTACGTACTCGGAGAAGACCAGGGGTGGTTGGGAGCTGCCCGGAACCTGGCGACGGACCCGGGCGTCCTATCCACCGACGGCCGTGCCCCATCCTCGCGTGACGGCGGCGGAGAGCAGAACGCGCGACAGCAAAACGCCACACTCCGCCACCCCGCGCCACGCCCATGCTCCTGAGAGACGCGTATGGGCAGGGCTGCGCAGCAAAAGCAGCCGGTGCCCGGCCCAGAGGGTTCCCCGTGCTGACGGCAGGGGTGTGATGCGCCAACAGGTACGCCCAGTGAAGTGATCGACACATGGTGTGATGTGGTCCACGGTGTTGCCAGCGGTGCAACGGAAAGGACGAGCGCTCATGCGCGAGATCCCCGGAAGGCGACGCAGGCTCCTGTCCAGGCGCGGTGACGGGAGGCCCGAGCCGATCGACGCGGCCCTGACCTTCGCCGCCCAGTGGCAGTGGCCGGTGCTCCCGGGCGTGGCGAGGGACGCGCGGCGGCCCGAGTGCTGCGCCTGCCCCGACCCCGAGTGCACGGTGCCCGGCGCACACCCCTTCGACCCCGGCCTGCTCGCGGCGACCACCGACGCCCGGATGGTCCGCTGGTGGTGGACCAACCGGCCCGCCGCGCCGATCGTCCTGGCCACCGGCGGCAAGGCGCCCTGCGCGGTGAGCCTGCCGGCGCTGGCGGCGGCGAGCGCCCTGCGCACCCTGGACCGGGCGGGCATGCGGCTCGGCCCGGTCGTCGCCTCGTCCGCGCGCTGGTCCATCCTCGTCGAGCCCTACTCCCTGGAGCAGCTCGGCGAACTGCTCTACGCCAAGGACTTCGTGCCCGGCTCGCTGCGCTTCCACGGTGAGGGCGGCTACATCGCCCTGCCGCCCTCGGAGACGGGGGCCGGCCCGGTGCGCTGGGAGCGCGCCCCGCTGCCCGGCTCGGCCTCCCCCTGGGTGCCCGGCGTGGAGGCCGTGGTGGACGCGGTGGTGGACGCCCTCACTCGGAAGGGTGTGAGCGCGCCCGAGTTGTAGGGGTGTCGGGCGCGCCGGGGGCAACCGCCCGTTCTGGTCGTTATCTTCCCTTTATGTTGCGCCATCCCGAGGGACACGGAAGCGGTCACCCGCGCGGACGCGGAGACGGCGGTCCGCGCGGACGCGGCGACCGCCGGGGCCGAGGGGCGGAGCGTACGGACGGCACCGATCCCCGGCGGGTCCGGCTGTACGCCCTCATCGGCGTCGTGGTGTGCGCCGTCGCGCTGCCGCTGGCCGTGGCGTCCGCGGGCCAGGTCGGCGACCGGGGCGTTCCGGGAGCCCCGGGTGGCCCGGACGGCCGGGGAAGTGCCGCCGCCTCGTCCGCCGCGCCGGACCGCCCGGCCGCCGACGGCAAGATGCCGACCGCCGCGCCCACCCGTACGCCGTTCCTGCTCGGGCTGGGACTGGCGACCGCCACCCGCTGCGGCCCCGAGGTCGCCTCGCCCGGCGGTGTCGAGGCGCAGACCTGTGTGCTGACCCAGGGTGCGGACACCTGGGCGCGCACCTACTACCGCAACGCGACCGGCCGGGCCCTGGACGCCGCGCTGACCCTCATGGGCCCGGACGAGCGCACCCTGCGGATCCACTGCGCGCTGGACGGCGGCGACGAACCCGGGACGTGCGACACGCCCCGGGAGCACACCCGTGGCGCTCCGGGCGCCTACACGGCCGTCACCGAGTTCGCCGGGCGCCCGGGAAGCGGGCCGATGCTGCTGCGCTCCGGATCCAACTCACCTGCGAAAACGGGGGGTTGACGGGCGACTGCGCTCGGTGATCGACGGTGCACATGGAAAGACCCGGTTGCTGGCGACGGGGGATGCACCAGCAACCGGGCTACTGGAACGGTAACAAGAGATCGGCGGTTCGCAAATTCGATCCCGGCTTTCCAGTCACCCGGTGTGCCGTCTTTCCGGTCACACCGACTGGCCCGCGCGGACCGGGAGTTGAAACCGGAGCTACCCGTTCCGCGCGGGGCGTCCGGCTGACCGGTCGGTCAGCACGGCCGGTGGGCCCCCGGCTCAGCTAAGCGTGACCTGCCGGTTGGTGAGCCCGCCGCGGGCCCGGCGCTCCTCGGGGGTCAGCGGCGCGTCCGCGGCCAGCGCCCCGGCCAGCCGCTCGGCGAACTCGGCGGCCGGCTTCTCCACGTCCTGCGCACCGACCCCGCGGGGCAGGTCCCAGACGGGCACGGTGAGCCCGTGAGCTCGGAAGGAGCCGACCAGCCGGGTCCCTTCGCCGAGGCTGGAGGCACCCGCGGCGTGCAGCCGCGCCAGAGCGTCCAGAAGCTGCTCCTCCGGGTGCGGCATGACCCAGCGCAGGTGGTTCTTCTCCGGCGTCTCGCACCAGTAGGCCGAGTCCACGCCCTCCAGGCGCACGGTCGGGATCGCCGCGGCGTTGGCCCGCTCCAGGGAGGCGGCCACCTCCGGCGCCGCGTTCCCCGCGTCCGGGACCCAGAACTCGAAGCCCTCGTGCACCTCGGGCGCGAAGGGGGCCTCGGGGTCCAGCAGGTCCTGGAGCCGGGGGCCGTCGGCCGGGGCACGGCGGCCCTGCACCGGGTTGCCGGGCTCGGCCTCCAGCGCGCGCAGGAGGGTGTCGGCGAGGTCGCGGCTGATGTCGCCGGACGCCGTGTCGTTCTGGAGGCCGATGAGGACCGAGCCGTCGTCGCGGCGCAGCGCGGGCCAGGCCATCGGCAGGACGGTGGCCAGCCGGACCGACGGCACGCCCTCGGGCAGGCCGTCCTTGAGCGTCAGCTCGGCCGTGGCCGCGGGGACCAGCTCGCGCAGCGCCACCCAGTCGCACTCGCCGGGCAGGCCCTCGAACGGACGCTGCACCAGCTCGGTCGCCGCGTGCGCCGCGGCCCGGCCGTGGCAGGCCTTGTAGCGCCGGCCGCTGCCGCACGGGCAGGGTTCGCGGGCGCCGACGACCGGGATCTCTCCGTCCGTGAGCTGCGGGCGCTTGGCCTTCGTCTGGGGTCGCTTCTTGGCCATCTGGGTGTCTCCCGGTTACGGCTCGTCTTGTACGGGCGCGAGCCTAGTCGTTCACACCCTCCGCGACGGGAAGCTGTGGACGGGGCGGGCGTTGTGGACAACCCGGCCGCGCGCGGCGGGGCGTACGGAGGCGTGCGGGGCACCTGGGGCAGGGGCGGCGGGGGCGGGGCGGGGCGAGGTGGGGCGGACGCACCGTAGGGAAGCCCTGTGGGCGGGTGGGACGGACGCACTGTACGGAAGCCCCGCGGGCTCATGGGGACGGCGGCACGTGCGCGCGTACGGGGAACGCCCGCGCGGGAACGGACGCACGGGAGGCGCCCGTGCCGGGGAACGCCGGTGCGGGAACGTGGGCGTGGAGGCACCGGCGCGGGAACGCCGCTCGACCTCCGCGCGGGGTCCGGCCGGACGCGGGCGCCCGGCCCGGGACGCGCACGCGCACGCCCTGCGCACGGGCGGGCGCACGCGCCGGAGTCCCCCGCCCGCGTGCCCGTGAGCCCGCGTGTCCCGCCGCGTCGGCCGGGGCGGGTCAGCCCAGGTCGCCGAAGGGCCCGGCGAAGCCCAGCTCTGGCAGGGCGGCCACCGCCGCGGGTGCCGCGACGCGCCCGGCGAAGCCGTCCCGGCGATGACCGGCGTCCGGGTCGTGGACGTCGTCGTGGACGATCACCCACACGGTGACCTCGCCGCGGACGTCGTCCCGCACCCCCCAGTCGTCGCAGAGGGCCGTGATGATGTTCAGCCCCCGGCCGCCGTGCGCGGTGACCGACGGGGTGGCCGGGGCCGGGCGGGTCGGGCCGCCGCCGTCCGTCACCTCGACGACCAGCCGGCCCGCCGCGTCGACGCGCCACGCGGCCCGGACGTCCCCGTCGCCGGCCAGGGCGTCGCCCAGCGGCCGGCCGTGCCTGCACGCATTGCTCAGCAGTTCGGAAAGGACCAGAACGGCGTCGTCGACGACCGATTCCGCCACACCACCCCTGCGCAACTGCTCGCGCATCCGGTGTCTTGCTTCCCCCACGCCCGCAGGGCCATGGGGTACGGCCATGCACGACGACGTGGGCACCTCCTGTGCCACCACCAACGCCACCCCCGAGACCTCCTTCGCCCCACGCCACGGTGTGGATGCCCCATCGGCCTGAGCCGGAAACCGGCCATCCAGCGCCCGACGACGCATTCACGAGGATCGAACACGCAGCGAACGCGCCGGGGCACTCCCTGTCACCACATGGCCGAATACCGTCGAAGTGGCTTGAACCGGAGCCTGCTGGAGCGGCGGGCAGGAGGTCAAGGCCCGTGACCGATCAGTGGCCGATCGGTGGCCTGCCGGCGGCCTGTCTGCGGCTTGTCGGCGGCTTGTGGGGCCCCTCAGCGGCCGAGCTGGCGCAGGACGGGGCCCGGACGGTTGGTGATGATGGCGTCGACGCCGAGGTCCGCGCAGAGAGCGACGTCCTCGGGGTCGTTCACCGTCCACACGTGGACCTGGTGCCCGGCTGCCTTCAGCCGCTCGACGTACCCCGGATGCCCGCGCACGATACGGATCGAGGGACCCGCGATCCGGACCCCGGCCGGCAGCCGCCCGTCGCGCAGCCGGGGCGAGACGAACTGCATCAGGTAGACCGTCGGCAGCGTCGGGGAGGCCGCCCGCACCCGGTGCAGGGAACGCGCCGAGAAGCTCATCACCCGCACCGGCGACTCGGCGGGGGCGGGCGGCGCGTCCAGGCCGAACCGCTTCAGCAGGGCGAGCAGCCGCTCCTCGACCTGGCCGGCCCACCGCGTGGGGTGCTTGGTCTCGATGGCCAGCTCCACCCGCCGTCCCGCGTCGGAGACGAGTTCCAGCAGCCGCTCCAGGGTGAGGACGGAGGTGTCCTCCGGATCCTCGGGGCGTACGACCCAGTCGGGCTCCTCGTCGCGGCCGCGCCAGGGGGCGCGGGAGTGCCGGGAGCCGAAGTCCAGCGCGGCCAGGTCGGCGAGTTCCAGGGCGGAGACCGCGCCGCGGCCGTTGGACGTACGGTTGACGCGGCGGTCGTGCACGCACACGAGGTGGCCGTCCGCGGTCAGCCGCACGTCGCACTCGAGGGCGTCCGCGCCGTCCTCGATCGCCGTCCGGTAGGCGGCAAGGGTGTGCTCCGGCGCGGCCTCGGAGGCTCCGCGGTGTGCGACGACCTGGATGTGATGCTGCCGTGCGTGGGTCACCGCGTCATGGTGCCACCGCGGCGGAGCGGGTGTGGCCACGGGAAGGTGTCGATAGTGTGTCCGTTTACTGCGAGATGACCCGTATAAGGAGTGGTGGCAGACCCACAGCCTCGGCTTATGGTGCTCTGACGGCCTGTGGGAAAAGCTGACCACGTACAGATGCACCTGCACAGCTGGAGCACGCCGGGTCGTCGGCAGCCAGGACGAGCGTGACGAGTGCGACCGACAACAACAGCCGTGGATCGAGGAGAAGAGCTGTGAGCACCGAGAACGAGGGCACCGAGGTACCCCCGGCCCCGTCCGCACCTCCCGTGCCGGTGGAGACCTCCGCAGCTTCCCAGCCGCCCGCTCCCCAGGGCGGTGCCCCCACGCCCCCGCCGCCCAGCACGCCTCCGTATGTGCCGGGCGCCCCGCAGCAGGACACCGCACCGGCGGTTCCGTCGGCGGCACCCGCCGACGCGGGCGCCCACCCGGTGGTCCCCCCGGCGGTCCAGGGCGGCCCGGGAACCGCCGGTGAGGGGCCCACACAGAGCTTCCCCGCGGCCGGACACCCGCAGCAGCCGCAGGGCGCCGGGGTCCCCGGCGCGCCCGTCGACGGCTCCTGGCCGCCGCCCCAGCCCCCCGCCGTGCCGTCGTACGCGGACGGCGGCGCGGGCGCGGCCGGTGGCGCCGGGGGCGCGGGCTGGGGCGCGGCGTACCAGCAGCCCGCGCCGAAGCCGCGCGGCCGGCGCGGCGGTCTGATCGCCGCGGTCCTGGTGGCCGCGCTGGTCGCGGGCGGCCTGGGCGGCGGCCTCGGCTACACGCTGGCGAAGAACGACGACGGTGGTTCCACCACGGTCGCCGCCTCCGACGCGGGCGCCTCCCAGGTCAAGCGCGATCCGAACTCGATCGCGGGCGTGGCCGCCAAGGCGCTGCCGAGCACCGTCACCATCGAGGCGGAGAGCACCAACGGCCAGGGCGGCACCGGCACCGGATTCGTGTTCGACACCCAGGGCCACATCGTCACCAACAACCACGTCGTGGCCGACGCCGTCGACGGCGGCAAGCTCACCGCCACCTTCCCCGACGGCAGGAAGTACGACGCCGAGATCATCGGCCACGCCCAGGGCTACGACGTCGCGGTGATCAAGCTCAAGAACGCGCCCTCCGACCTCAAGCCGCTCGCCCTCGGCGACTCCGACAAGGTGGCCGTGGGCGACGAGACGATCGCCATCGGCGCGCCCTTCGGCCTGTCGAACACGGTGACGACGGGCATCATCAGCGCCAAGAACCGCCCGGTCGCCTCCAGCGACGGCAGCAGCGACAGCAAGGCGTCCTACATGAGCGCCCTTCAGACCGACGCCTCGATCAACCCCGGCAACTCCGGCGGCCCGCTGCTCGACGCGCGCGGCGCGGTGATCGGCATCAACTCCGCGATCCAGTCCTCCGGCAGTGGTGGCGGTCTGGGCGGTTCGGGGCAGTCTGGTTCGATCGGCCTGGGCTTCGCCATCCCGATCAACCAGGCCAAGTACGTCGCCCAGCAGCTGATCAAGACGGGCAAGCCGGTCTACGCGAAGATCGGCGCCTCCGTCGCCACCTCGCAGGACGGGGCCGGCGGAGCGACCATCTCCGACCAGGGCGCGGGCGGCGGCGCCGCGGTGGAGCCGGGCAGCCCGGCGGCCAAGGCGGGCCTCAAGTCCGGTGACGTCATCACCAAGCTGGACGACACGGTGGTCGACTCCGGTCCGACCCTCATCGGCGAGATCTGGACCCACAAGCCCGGCGACACGGTGAAGATCACCTTCAAGCGCGACGGCAAGGAGCACACCGTCGACGTGACGCTGGCGTCCCGGATCGGCGACAGCGCGAGCTGACGCACGCGCACACGCCCACGCGCGCCCCACGCGCGCGTGCCCGCTGCCCGCGCCGCCGCCCCGGACGGGCGGCGGCGCGGGCAGCGGCCGTTTCCCGGCTCACGGCACGCCGGTGCCCGAACCACCGGCAGGACTGCTGCTCGCCCCGTCTCCCGGATCCGTGCGGGCGCCCGGGTCCGCCCCGGGGCTGTCCGCCGCCCCGGACCCGACCACGGTCCGCGACGCCGTCCCCCCGGTCCCGCGAGCCCGCCCGGCGAGCACGGCGATCACCAGCGTGGGCACCGCCAGCAGCCCGAAGGCGGCCCCGTACCCGGCCAGGCCGGAAGCGCCGGCGCCCAGGCAGGCGTTGAGCACCACGGAGTACAGCGCCATCACGGAGATCTGGCCGAGGTTCTGGCTGGTCTGCATCGCGCTGCTGGCACGGCCCTGCCGGTCCCGCGGGCTGTGGGCGAGCGACAGCACGGTCAGCGACGGATCCAGCAGCCCCATGCCGACCGCCGCGACGATCATGGACGAGGCCGCGGTGAGTGCGGGCACCCCGGGCAGCGTGCCCGCCACGGCGAGCGCGACCGCGGCCGTCATGACGACGGCACCCGCGGCGACCAGGCGGTGCCGGGGCCGGTTCTCCAGCAGCCTGCCCTGGACCCACGACGCCCCGGCCCACACCACGGCGGCGCCCGTGAAGGCGAGGCCGGTCACCACCGGGGCCACCTTGCGCTCCGCGATCAGCATCAGCGGTACGAACGCCTCGATCGTGAAGTACGTGCCGGACGCCAGGCCGCGCAGCAGCACCGTGGCCGGCAGGCCCCGGGCCGCCCGCCAGGTGCCGACGGGCAGCAGCCGGGGCGCGCAGACCACGAGCAGGCACAGCGCAGCGGCCGCGAACAGCAGATGCCGCACGTCCCAGCCCGACACGCCGTACTGCCCCAGCGCCGCGCCCAGGCTCACCAGGGCGGCGAGCAGCAGCGGCGGGCGGGCGGCCCGGTCCTCGCGCACCTCGGCCGCGCCCCGCCAGGAGGGGCCGCGCAGGACGGTCATCAGGACCAGCGCCGGCAGCACCGTGAGGACGGCGAGGCCGTAGAACACCACGCGCCAGGACCACCACGCGGAGACGAGCCCGGCCAGCGGCGGCCCCGTCAGCGACGGGATGACCCAGCACGCGCTCATCAGCGCCAGCGCACGCGGACGCAGGCGCTCCGGATACGCCTGTCCGATGGCGGCGTTGACGGACACCGCGACCGCACCGGCGGCGAGCCCGTCCAGGAAGCGCCCGGCCGCCAGCTGCCAGATCGAGGTGCTGGTGGCCGAGACGACCAGGGTGACCACGGTCAGCGCCATGCCGGCGGCCAGCGGCCCGCGCGCGCCCGAACGGTCCGCCCAGTGCCCGCCGAGGACCCCGCCCAGCAGGCTCGCCGCCACGAAGCAGCCCGCGACCAGCGGGAACAGCGACACCCCGCCCAGATCCCGGGCCGCCGTCGGCAGTGTGGGCACCACCGCGAGCGCCGCGAACCCGGTCAGGAACATCACCAGCGAGAAACTGGCGGTGGCCGCCAGATGCGTCCGCGAGAACAACGTCTCCCCGGCGCCCCCGGACGCCACCCCGCCCCGGTCAGCCACGGCCGCCCGCCCCTGACCACCCTCACCGGCACACCGTCCCCCGGACGAACACGCCTCTCCGCAAGCCTTCAGACGATCAGTCACGGCCGCGCAGGCTATCCACCGCCCGCCCGCCGGAGCCACCGGTTTTCCCCCGCCGCGCCCCACACCCTCGGCCCCCCGCCCGCGGCCGGTACGCTGTACCCGCCCCGCCCCGGTGGGCGAGGCCCAGGTGGGTTGCCCGAGCGGCCTAAGGGAACGGTCTTGAAAACCGTCGTGGCGCGAGTCACCGTGGGTTCAAATCCCACACCCACCGCTTGAACGGACGGCCCCTGACCAGGTGAGACGGTCGGGGGCCGTGGTGCTGGGCGGTGCCTGTCCGGCGCCGCGACTCCCCGTGGTTCCCTGCCCGCGACGGATGCCCGCCGGACCGGCTGATGTGCATAGGCGCAGCAGGCGTCACGTCATCAGAGGTACAGCAGGGGGAATCCGAACAGCCAGGTGCCAAGGTGGTAGGCGCTCCATAGGCCATTGACGACGAGGCAGGCGACAGCCGAGGAGTGCCGCCGTGTGCGCCGGGCCGCTGTACGGGCGTGAGAGGTGCCGACTGCCAGGCCGAACAGGACGGTCAGGTACATCGGCCCGTAGCCCAGTGTGTAGGCGCAGACGACGGTGGCCGTCGGAGTGAGTCCGGCGGAGAAGATCTGCGAGAAACCGATCGTGCCGGCGAAGTATCCGGGAACGGCGGCGACGAGGCCGGTCTTCAGGCTTCCGGGAATGGCTGGGGACGGTGGTGCCATGGGGGTGGTGGAAGCAAGGGGAGGTGGCGGCTGTGCGGGTGCATACGCGGGCCGGACGGGGATGCGCGGGCGGGGTGCATTTCGTGGCGGGGCGGTGTCGGCCGAGTCCAGGGCGTCGAGAACGAGGCGACGCATCTGGCGGGCTGTGGCTGGTCTGCCCTCCGGGTCCTTGCTCAGAGCGCTGGAGAGCAATTCCTGCACCGGTTCGGGAACGGCGATTCCCAGCTCGGCCAGGAGAGGGGGAGCGGTGTGGACGTGGTGGTACAGCAGCGCCGCGTCGGAATCGGCGTCGAACGGGCGCCTCCCGCAGAGAAGTTCGAAGAGAAGCACTCCGGTCGAGTAGAGATCGCTGCGCCGGTCCAGCTTCTTTCCCTGGGCCTGCTCGGGCGACATGTAGGGGGCTGTGCCCACAACGGTTCCGGTGCGAGTGACCGGAACGGCGTCGACAGCTTTCGCGATGCCGAAGTCCAGGACCTTCACGGTGTCGTTCTCGGAGACCATGATGTTGGCCGGCTTGATGTCGCGATGGATCAGCCCGGCATCGTGACTCGCCGCCAGAGCGGACAAGATGTCGGCGGTGATCCTCAGGGCTCGGTGGGCGGGCATCCCGTGGCCGGAGACGAACTCGCTGAGGGGGCGTCCATCGATGAACTCCATCACCAGGTAGGGAGTGGGCGCACCGCTCGGGTCTGCTTCCTCCCCGATGTCGTGGATCGCGATCACATTGCGGTGGTTGAGCGCCGCCATGGCTCGGGCTTCCTGCCGGAACCTGGTTCTGAATTCCTCACCGGCGGCCACGCGGTCCATGATCTTGACCGCGACCCTGCGGCCCAGTGCCGTGTCCGTGGCTTGGTGGACCGTGGCCATGCCGCCACGGCCGACAGCCCGGATCAGCTTGTAGCGTCCCGCACCGACTGACGCCAGTCCTTCGCTCTGAGCCACCCGTCCTCCCCCGGCTGCGCGGCTGAGTGGCAACGATGGCAGCAGCGCCCCGGGACCAACAAGCCGGGAAACAGCGGGATTCTCCGGGGAGACGTCCCGCGCGGGGCCGGTTCTCACGGGTGAGGTGACGCGTCGGTCCTCATGGATGGTGCCCCGTCGCGCGGGCCGCCGACATGAGGGTGGAGCGGGCTTCGGGGAGGGGGAGGCCGGTGGTGAGGGCGGCGTCGAGGAGGAGGGCGTGGAGGGTGGGGCCGAGGCCGGATTCGTAGGCGCGGCAGGCGGCCCAGAAGAGGCGGGTGTTGCGCTGGCCCTCGGGGGCGTCCAGGACGAAGCGGACGAGGCCGTGGGCGGTGTGGCGGCCGCGGGAGGGCGGTGGGGTGCGGCGGGGCGGAGGCAGGAGGAGGCGCAGGAAGGGCAGCGGGCAGGGCGCGGGGGCGAGGCGGGCGGTGCCGGGGGCGAGGGCGTACGTGCCGTGGTGGGTGCGGGAGCCGGGGCCGATCAGGTAGCCGCCGGTGCCGCGGATGTCGATGCCGGGGGCCAGCCGGCCGGCCGAGTTGGGGACGGCGGCGTCCGGGGGGCCGCTGAACCACAGGTGGCGGCCGCCGCTCGGGGTGAGGACGACGACGGTCGCGGGGAGCGGGAAGCGGTGGCGCCGGGCCAGTTCACGCAGGGCGGCCAGGGTGTCCGTGCCGGTCTTGGTGTCCAGGTCGACGCCGATCAGATGGTGCGGCGGCACTCCGCAGGCGATCCCGTAGCCGGTGGCCCGGGGCGCCGCGGCGAACAGGTCCCGGATGCGGGCCGGGTCGGACGAGGCGTCGTACACACCGTGTCCGAAGGCGCCGCACTCGCCGCGGCAGGGCTGCCGCCGGGCCGTGTCCGGGGCGGCGTCGGGAGGTGCGGTGTCGTTCGCGCGGCGCGCGACGGGGTGGTTCGTACCGTCGTGCGAGGCGGGGTGGTGCGGGGAGCGCAGGGCCGGGTGCTTGGTCAGGGACAGCGGGATGACGGCCAGGCCGCGGGCGGCGGCCGTCAGGGCGTGGGTGAGGGCGGGGGCCGGTGCCGGTGCCGGTGCCGGTGCCGGTGCCGAGGCCGGGTCCGGGGCCGAGGGCTTTCGGGCGGTGGTGGCCATGGCTTCATATTCGTACGAGGGTTCGAGGATGGGAAGGGGGCATGGGGCGGGTGCGGCGGGGGCGCTCGGTACGGCCGGATTGCGCCGGGCGCTTGCCGGAACGCTTCACCTCTTGTCGCGCTTGGGGTGAAGGGGGGCGCTCTGTGTCCGGTCGGGGCTTTGGCGACAGGAAAGGTGGTGAAGGGGGTTTATCGACATGTCCTCACGCTTGCGTGCTAATCGGGGCTTCCGGGGTGGTTCCCCGGTGGTCCGTGGGCAACTCTGATCTTGCGACGTCGTGGGAACCCGCTGGGGCGGTCGGCCAACTGCCCTGGTGAAAGCCGTAGTCCAGGTAGCTTCACGCAGCTTCACGTACTTCCGGCAGGCAGCCGGTGCGTACCTCTTACTGGAGGAGCAATATGGCAAGCATCCGTACCGCCCGCGTTCTCGCCGCCGTCACCGCCGTCCCGCTCGCGGCAGCCCTCTTCACCGGCATCGCGGCGGCGGACACCGGCGCCGTGGCGGGCGTCGGATCGAGCGCGGGTGTCGCCGGGATCGTCGGCAGCGGAGTCGGCCACAACAACAGCGGCAACTCGTCCACCACCGGCCAGCAGGCGGTGGGTTCCGGCGCCACGAACCAGAGCAACACCGCTCAGGTCAACGGCTCCGCGTTCACGGCCATCCAGCAGGGCAACCACAACGTGGCCGTCCACTTCACCCGCCTCTGGTGAGCCGGGGCGGGCCGGCGTGCGCGTTGGGGACCTGCCGGCCCCGAGACCCTGTGGGTGTGCTTGTGGGGATGTGACACACAACTGCGCGGCGGTGCTTCGGCACCGCCGCGCAGGCGTGTGCGGGCGTGCGCAGGTGTATGCGGGGGTGTGCAGGCGTGTGCGGGCGCATGCCGGGAACCCGTCCCTCCGGCGCCAGGTGCACCGCCCGGCCGCACCGCCCGGCCGCACCGTCCGGCCGCGTCACCCCAGGGTGAACCCGCACCCCGGTCCCCCTCCCCGTCCACCTTCAGGAGGTGCGGTCAGCCCCACCCCTACAACCTGAGGCGGACCCCGCTTCGGGACCTGCGGGCGATCCGCCGACCGGGGGACCGCTCCTAGCGTGGAGGACATGACCACACCCGTATGCACCAGCGCGTCGACCGCCGCCGTACCGGCCGTGCCGAGCCTGGCGTATCCGTCGTTCGCCTCGTACGTGCGGGCCCGCCAGTCGGTGCTGCTGCGCACCGCCCGGTCGCTGACCGCCAACCCGTGCGACGCGGAGGACCTGCTCCAGACCGCGCTGACCAAGACGTATGTCGCCTGGGAGCGGATCGAGGACCACCGGGCGCTCGACGGCTATGTCCGCCGCGCGCTGCTGAACACGCGTACGTCGCAGTGGCGCAAGCGCCGGGTCGACGAGTTCGCCTGCGACGAGCTGCCCGAGCCGGATCCCCTGCCCGGCGCGGCCGACCCCGCCGAGCAGCAGGCGCTGCGCGACGCCATGTGGCGGGCGATCACCAAGCTGCCCACCCGGCAGCGGGCGATGGTCGTCCTCAGGTATTACGAGGACCTCTCCGAGGTCCAGACGGCAGAGGTGCTCGGCGTCTCCGTGGGCACCGTGAAGTCGGCGGTCTCGCGCGCGCTCGGCAAGCTCCGCGAGGACCCCGAGCTGGGGCGCGTGCGCTGACCGACCGTTTCGGCGTCCGGCGGCCGCTCGTCCGGCGGCGCGTTCGGCGGGTTGCCCGGCGTACCGCCCGGCCCCGCGGCTGATCGATCACCCGGAGCTAGTGACATACCGCGTGGTATGTGCGCAGAATCAGCGCACACCCTACTGCCGCGTAGGCAATGCCGCCCCGGGAGGACGCCGTGCTGAGCACCATGCAGGACGTACCGCTGACCGTCACCCGCATCCTGGTCCACGGGACGCGCGTGCACGGCCGGTCCCAGATCACCACCTGGACCGGGGAGGCCGAACCGCAGCGGCGCAGCTTCGCCGAGGCGGGCACCCGCGCGGTGCGCCTGGCGAACGCCCTGCGCGACGACCTCGGCGTCCGCGAGGACGATCGCGTGGCGACGCTCATGTGGAACAACGCGGAGCACGTCGAGGCGTATCTCGCCGTCCCCTCCATGGGCGCCGTGCTGCACACGCTCAATCTGCGCCTGCCCGCCGAGCAGCTGACCTGGATCGTCGACCACGCGGCCGACCGGGTGATCATCGTCAACGGCTCCCTGATCCCGCTGCTCGCCCCGCTGCTGCCGCACCTGAGGACGGTCGAGCACGTCGTCGTCTCGGGCCCCGGCGACCGCGCCCCGCTCGACGGCTGCCCCGCCCGGGTGCACGAGTACGAGGAACTGATCGCGGACAAGCCGGCCACCTACGACTGGCCGGAGCTGGACGAACGCCGCGCCGCCGCCCTGTGCTACACCTCCGGCACCACCGGTGACCCCAAGGGCGTCGTCTACAGCCACCGCTCGATCTATCTGCACTCCATGCAGGTCAACATGGCGCAGTCGATGGGCCTGACCGACCGCGACACCTCGCTGGTCGTGGTCCCGCAGTTCCATGTGAACGCCTGGGGGCTGCCGCACGCCACCTTCATGACCGGCGTCAACATGCTGATGCCGGACCGTTTCCTCCAGCCCGCCCCGCTCGCCGAGATGATCGAGCGCGAGCGCCCCACGCACGCCGCCGCCGTCCCCACCATCTGGCAGGGCCTGCTCGGCGAGCTGACCGCCCGCCCCCGCGACGTCTCCTCCCTCACCCAGGTCACCATCGGCGGTTCGGCCTGCCCGCCCGCCCTCATGCAGGCGTTCGACCGGCTCGGCATGCGGGTCTGCCACGCCTGGGGCATGACGGAGACCTCCCCGCTGGGCACGGTGGCCCGCCCGCCGGCGTACGCGTCCGGCCCGGACGAGGAGTTCGCCTACCGTCTCACCCAGGGCCGCTTCCCGGCCGGTGTCGAGGCCCGCCTGACCGGTCCCGGCGGCGAACGCCTCCCCTGGGACGGCGAGTCGGCGGGCGAGCTGGAGGTGCGCGGCCCCTGGATCGCGGGCGCCTACTACAACGGCCCGGACGCCGAACCGCTGCGCCCCGCCGACAAGTTCAGCGAGGACGGCTGGCTGAAGACCGGCGACGTCGGCACCATCTCCCCGGACGGCTTCCTCACCCTCACCGACCGCGCCAAGGACGTCATCAAGTCCGGCGGCGAGTGGATCTCCTCCGTCGACCTGGAGAACGCGCTGATGTCCCACCCGGATGTCACCGAGGCCGCCGTCGTCGCCGTCCCCGACGACAAGTGGGGCGAGCGCCCGCTGGCCACGGTCGTCCTCAAGGAGGGTTCCACGGCCGACTTCGAGTCGCTGCGCGCCTTCCTCGCCGAGGAGGGGAAGATCGCCAAGTGGCAGCTCCCGGAGCGCTGGACGATCGTCACCGCGGTGCCGAAGACCAGCGTGGGGAAGTTCGACAAGAAGGTGCTGCGCAGGCGGTACGCGGCGGGCGAGCTGGACGTCACCAGCCTCTGAACCGTCATGCGGCAGCCTCTGAACCGTCATGCGGCAGGCCGCGGCTCCGGGTGAGACCGGCCTCGGCCCCTGGGCGGGCGGGCAGCGGTGCCGGGCGGGGAGCCCTCCGGCTTCCCGCCCGGCACCGGGCCGCGGGTCCGGACGCGGGCCGACGCGAGCCCGAACACGCCGCGTTCCTCCCCACGTCCCCCTGCGCCCCCTGCGCCTCCCGGCCTCACCGCCGTACCGACGTGCTCACCCAGCCCACCACCAGCCACAGCGCGGCCACCGCGCAGACCCCGGTCCAGCCCCAGTGGGCGAAGGCAGGTGCCGCCACGGAGGAGGCCAGCGCGGCGCCGGCGAAGCCCGAGACGACGTAGGCGGTGTTGGCGGTCGCCGGGGCGGAGGTGGTGGTCAGCGCCAGGGTCTGGTTGGCGACGTGGGAGGCGACCAGGGCCGCGTGGATCGCGATCGCGGCCACGAACAGCGCCACCACCGTGTGCCCGCCCAGCCAGAACAGCGGCACGGAGACGGCGGCCAGGACGTAGGCCGACCGTACGACCTTGGCGGCGCCGAAGCGGTCCACCAGCCCGCCGGCCAGCGGCGCCACCGCGCTCGCCGCCAGTCCGAAGAGCCCGAAGAGTCCGGCGGTCGCGATCGACAGGCCGTACGCCGGGCCGGTGAGCAGCAGCGCGAGCGAGGTCCACAGCGCGCTCCAGGCGCCGAACATGCCCGCCTGCCGCAGGCACGCCCGCCACAGGTCGGGCGAGCGGCGGGCCAGACCGGGCAGCGAGGTGATGCCGGACAGCAGCGGGCCGGTGCCGCGGCGGCCCTCCGACGGCAGGGCGAGGGCGGTCGCCAGGCCGAGGACCACGGTCAGCAGGGACGCGCCGACGAACACCCACCGCCAGCCGAACGCCTGTCCGGCCAGCGCGCCGACGACCCGTGCGGCGACGATGCCGGTGAACAGGCCCGCGATCACGACGGCCACGTGCCGGGCGCGGCGGTCGGCGGGGGCGCGTTCGACGACCAGCGGGACGAGCAGCTGCGGGACGACGGTCGCGGCGGAGGCGACGAAGACGGCCGCGGCGAGCGCGCCGGTGCCGGGCGCGACGGCGGCTATGAGCAGGGCGGCCGTCGTCGCCACGGACAGCGCGGCCACCAGCGGGCGCCGGTTGACCCGGTCGCCGAGCGGGGCGAAGAAGAGCAGGCCCGCCGCGTACCCGAACTGGGCCACCGAGGCGATCCAGGCCACCGCCGAGGGAGCCGAGCCGAAGTCGTGGGCGATGAGGGGGAGCAGCGGCGCCGCGAGGTAGATGTTGCCCGCGGTCACCGCGGTGCACACGGCGATCAGCGCCAGGAAGGCGTTGGGGCCGAGCCCCCGCCGGGCAGCCGGAGCCGGGGCGGCGTCGGCGGCGTCGGCGGCATGGGTGGTGGCGGTGGTGACTGGGGGCGTGGCCGTGAGGACCGCGGTCCTGGACGCGGCAGGGGCTGGGGACGACGGGGACGACGGCATGGTGCGTGGGCCTCCGGTACGGGCGGGTGGGCGAGGGGTGGAGCTGGAGCGTGGAGCTGAAGCGTGGAGCCGTTCCATGGCGCCATGGCCAACCGGTTGTCCATAACCAACTGGTTGGTTGGCGCGTGGAACAGTCTGCGCCCGCTCCGGATCTTCTGTCAACCAAATAGTTGGTTGCTAACGGGGTACGCTGCTCTCATGGCACCAAGAGACCCCGAGGCCACCAAGGCACGGATCTTCGACGCGGCGGTGGCCGAGTTCGCCCAGCACGGCATCGCGGGCGCCCGTATCGACCGGATCGCCGCTCAGGCCAAGGCCAACAAGCAGCTCATCTACGCCTACTTCGGCAACAAGGCGGAGCTGTTCACCCATGTCCTCGGCAGATCCATGGTCGACCTCGCCGCCGCCGTCCCCATCGATCCGGACGACATCGACGGCTGGATGGATCGCCTCCTGGACTACCACGCCACCCACCCCGAGCTGCTGCGCCTGCTCTTCTGGGAGGGCGTCGAGTACGGCACCGGCGAACTCCCCGACGAACCGGCCCGCCACGCGCACTACGCCGCCAAGGTCACCGCGCTCCGGGACGGCCAGGAGCGGGGCGTGATCACCGACGCCCTCCCGCCCGAGGACCTCATGTTCCTGCTGGTCTCCCTGGCGGGCTGGGCCTCGGTGGTGCCGCAGATACGACGGATCCTGGTGGGTGACGACGACGCGGCCCGCGACCGCCTGAGGTCATCGATCCGCGAGGCGGCCCTGCGGGTGGTACGGCCCTGACCCACGCGGGGGGCCGCCGCGAGGCCGCCGCGAGGGCGTGCCCCGGCACGCGGTCCGGTACGGGGGACGGGGGCCGGGCGTACGTCAGTTGGTCCCGATGCGGGCCAGCAGGTCCACGATCCGGGTCTGCACCTCGGTACTGGTCGACCGCTCCGCGAGGAACAGCACCGTCTCGCCGGACGCCAGCCGCGGCAGCTCCGCCTGGTCGACGGCGGCCGTGTAGACCACCAGCGGGGTGCGGTTGAGCTGCCCGTTGGCGCGCAGCCAGTCGAGGATCCCGGCCCGGCGGCGGTGCACCTGCATCAGGTCCATCACCACCAGATTCGGCCGGAACTGCCCCGCGAGCGCCACCGCGTCGGCGTCGCTCTCGGCCCGCGCCACCCGCATCCCGCGCCGTTCCAGCGTCGCGGTCAGCGCCAGCGCGATCTCCGTGTGCTCCTCGATCAGCAGGACGCGCGGCGGGTGCTGCTCGCTGTCGCGCGGCGCGAGCGCCTTCAGCAGGACGGCCGGATCGGCACCGTACGCCGCCTCCCGGGTCGCCTGTCCGAGTCCGGCCGTGACCAGCACCGGAACCTGCGCGGCGACCGCCGCCTGGCGCAGCGACTGCAACGCGGTCCGGGTGATCGGCCCGGTCAGCGGGTCGACGAACAGCGCGGCGGGGAACGCCGCGATCTGCGCGTCGACCTCCTCGCGCGAGTGCACGATGACGGGCCGGTAGCCGCGGTCGCTGAGCGCCTGCTGCGTGGTGACGTCCGGTGCGGGCCAGACCAGCAGCCTGCGCGGGTTGTCCAGCGGCTCCGGCGGCAGCTCGTCGTCCATCGGCTGCGGGCGCGGCGGATCCGCGACCTCCACGGCGCCGCCGGGTCCGTCCAGCGGCTCGGGTCCCTCGGCGGCGTTCTCGTCCGGGGCGCCTATGGCGTACGAGCGTCCGGCGCCCTCGGTGCCCGGCGCGCGCCGCGGCTGACCGGGGCCGGGCAGCGGCGACGGGGCCGGGGCGCCCGGCGCGCCGGAGGCTCCCGGGGCTACGGGGGCCGGAGGGGCTGCCGGGGCGGGGGGCATGGCGGGCGCGCGGCCGGGAGCGGGCTGCGCGGCGGGCCGTTCGGGCGCCGACGGGTGCGGGCGGCTCCCCTGCTCCGGGCGCTGCTGCTCGGTGCGCGTGGCGGCCGGGTCGGGCGGGGTGCCCAGCTTGCGGCGGCGCCCGGAACCGCCCGGCGCGTGCGGGGGCGGGGTGGCGGACGGCTGCTGCACCTGAGCGGCCTGACGGCTGAAGGGCACGCCCTGCCCGAGCGTGCGCACGCTGATCGAACGCCCCTGCGTCGAGTCGGGGTCCGCCGGGGCGGCGGCCTCGGCGGGCAGCGGCTGGGCGGCCCTCGGCGGCCTGACGCCCGGTCGGCCCTGGCCCTGAGGACGGCCGGCGGGCTGCTCGGGCGGCAGAGGGGTGCCGGTGGCCGGGGTGGCGTGGCCGGGCGTGCCGTGGGGTGGCGTACCGGCGTCCGGGACGGGGGCGGACGGCACGGAGGGCGGCGCGCCCGGGACCGGGGGACGGCCGGGCGGTGCCGGTACGGAGCCGGTGGCGCCGTTCGGCGGCGGCGGTACGGGGACGCCGGTGCCCGAGGTGTCGTCGGCGCCGCCGGGCCACGGCTGCGGCGGAACCGGGGCGCCCGCGGGGGTGCTCGCGGGAGGGGTGGGCTGTCCGGCCGGGACGGGACCCGTGCCCCGGGCGGGCAGCGGGTGACGCGCGGGCAGCGGCTGCCCGGGGACCTGCGGGCCCGGGGCCTGAGCACCTGGCGCCTGCGGTCCGGAGCTCTGTGGGCCGGTGTTCGGTGGTCCGGGCACCGCCGGGGGAGCAGACGCGGGTGAGGCGGGTGAGGCGGGTGTGACAGGTGGGCTAGGCGGGGCAGGGGCGATCGTGCCCTCGGGGGGCTGGGTCATCGCCCGCCGACGGCGACCGGTGGGCGCGCTCGTGGGGTGGGGCTGCGGCGGAGTGTGATCTTCAGCCTGGTCGTGGCCCACGGCGTCGTGTCGGCCGTCATCGGCGCCGGAAGCCGTCACCGCGCCCCGCGCTGCGGACGGCTGCTGGGCCTGGGCCTGGGGCTGAGCCTGGGCCTGCTGCGGCACGTGCGGCACGGCGGGCCGGTGCGGCGGCGGTGGCGGAACCGGCGGACCACCGGCCTCGGCACCGGGCACCCCGGGCGCCCCGAGACGGACGCCGTTCTCGCCCTCGCCCTCGGCATCGTCGTCGGCTTGGTCGGCGGGCCGGTCCGCGTCGGCGGGCGGCAGCGCGAAGACCGTACGGGGAGCCGCTTCCTGCGCGGCGGCACGCTCGTTCGCCGCCGCCAGGGCACGCCGACGGCGCCCGGTCGGCTGCGCGGCGGCGTCACCGGCACCGGGCTGGAGGGCGGCGGGGACGGCGCCCGCGTCGGCCGCCGCGCCGGGTGCCTCGTCGGCGGGGCCGTCCGGGGCGGCGGGCAGAGCCGGGGGCAGTGCGTGCGGTTCGCCGGTCTGCGGCCGGGCCCGGCGGCCGGTGGGCGCGGCGGGTGCGGGCACGCCCTGCGGCGGCACCGTACCGCCGAGGCCGGTGCCCGTCGCCGCCGTACCCGCGGCGTGCTCGGCCGCCGTCAGCACGGCGCCCTCGCTCACATCGGGATCCTCGGCGGGCCGGCCGCGCCGCCGCCCCGTGCCGCCGGAACCGTCTGTGCCGCCGGAACCGTCCGTGCCGGATGACCCGGGAAAGCCGGGAAAGCCGGAAGAGGCGCCCGGAGCGGATGCCGACGCGGCCGCGGACCCGGACCCGGACGCGGACCCGGATGCGGGGGCCTCGGCCGCCCGCCGCCTGCGCCGTCCGGTCGGAGCCGACGCGGCACCGGGCACGTCGCCGGAACCCGGTCCTGCGGCGGTCCCGGCGTCGGGCGCCGAGCTGCCGCCCGGCTCGCCGTCACCGTCCAGGAACGCGTCCGTCGAGGACCGCCGGGCACGGCGCCGTCCGCCGCCGGGCGCCGTGGCGGAGCCCGAAGCCTGCGCGGGCAGGGCGACCACGGCGGCACCCGCCGCACCCCCCGGGACCGCCTCAGCGCCCGCGCCCACGCCCGCGTCCACGGCGGGTTGACCCGGTCCGGGGCCGGGTCCGGCCGGGCCCAGGGCGGCCGTGTGCGGAGCCGCCGGGCCGAGGACACCGGGCAGACCCGCCGCGACGGCGCCCGCCCCGCCGCCGATCGGCACTTCGAGGACGTACGCGCTGCCGCTCATCCCCGGCACCTGGTGGGTCTGGAGCACACCGCCGTGCGCCCGGACGATCCCGCGCACGATCGGCTCGTGCACCGGGTCGCCGCCGGCGTACGGCCCGCGCACCTCGATGCGTACCACCGAGCCGCGCTGCGCCGCCGCGACCACCACGGTGTTGTCCATGTAACCGGCCGCCGACACGGGCGCGTTGCCGGTCGCGTCCACGCCCGCGACGTCCGCGACGAGGTGCGCGAGCGCGGTGGCCAGGCGGCCCGGGTCGACCTCGGCCTCGATGGGCGGCGCGTGCACGGCGAACTGCACCCGGCCGGGCCCGACCAGGTCCACCGCCCCGTCGACTCCCGCCGCGACGACGGCGTCGAGCATCACCTTGGTACGGGTGATCTCCTCGCTGCCGATGTCGAGGCGCTGGTAGCCGAGGACGTTGTCGATGAGGGTGGTGATCCGCGAGTAACCGGCGGAGAGGTGGTGCAGCACCTGGTTGGCCTCGGGCCACAGCTGGCCGGCGTCGTCGGCGGCGAGGGCCGCCAGTTCGCGGCGCAGCTCGTCCAGGGGACCGCGCAGGGAGTCGCCCAGCAGGGTCAGCAACTGCTCGTGGCGGGCGGCGAGGGCCTCGTAGCGGTCCTTCTCGCGCTCGCCCAGGGCGGCGTACCGGTCCTCGCCCGCGGCCAGTTCCTCCGCCTGCCGCTCGATCAGCTCCTCGACCTCGGCGGCATGGCGGCGGCGCAGCGTGTCCAGTGCGGCGGCGTGCTCCTCGGCGAGCTGCTCCCGCTCCTGCGCGTATTGCTCCTCGGCGGCGGTCTGCGCCTCGACGAGCGCGTCGTAGGGGCGCCGGTCGGTGAACGTCATCACGGCGCCGACGAGCTGGTCGCCGTCGCGCACGGGCGAGGTGGTCAGGTCGACGGGCACCTTGTCGCCCGCCTTGGACCACAGCACCTGGCCGCGGACCCGGTGCTTGCGCCCGGAGCGCAGGGTGTCGGCGAGCGGGGACTCCTCGTACGGGAACGGCGAGCCGTCGGCGCGGGAGTGCAGGACGAGGGTGTGCAGTTCGCGGCCGCCGAGTTCACCGGCGCGGTAGCCGAGGATCTGGGCGGCGGCCGGGTTGACGAGCACGATGCGCCCGTCGGTGTCGGTGCCGACGACGCCCTCGGCCGCGGCCCGCAGGATCATCTCGGTCTGCCGCTGCGAACGGGCCAGTTCGGCCTCGGTGTCGACGGTGCCGGCGAGGTCGCGGACGACCAGCATCAGCAGTTCGTCGCCGGTGTAGCCGGAGCCGTCGTAGGCGTGCTGGCCGTTCGGCAGATTCGCGCTCGTGACCTCGACCGGGAACTCGGTCCCGTCGGTGCGCCGCGCGGTCATCCGGGTCGGCTTGGTCCGCGCGCGCGGGTCGATGTGGTCGGGGCGGCGCATCGAACCGGGGATGAGCTTGGAGTCGAACTGCGGCAGCAGATCGAGCAGCCCGCGCCCCACCAGGGCGGTGCCCGGCGTCTCGAAGGTCTCCAGGGCGATGGTGTTGGCGTTGACGACGGTGCCGTTGGCGTTGACCAGCAACAGCGCGTCGGGCAGCGCGTCGAGTATGGCAGCGAGGCGAGCAGCGCCTCGGGATGGCCTGCTGCTCACGAACGCTTCCTTCCTGTCACCGCTCCTTGCCCACCGCGGGGGCCATCTTGCCCAACCGGCCCGCGGAGTGTCACGCGAGCGAGTCTAAGCGCTGAGGTTGCGCGCGCGACGCCGGATGAGAGGGAGGTCGCACGGGGAAGTGACGTCGAACCTGTGACCGCACGGTTCCGTGAACCGGTCACCGCAGGGTCCGCCGCGCGCCGGACTCCGCCCGCCCGCCCCGGTCTTCCGCGCCTTACCTCCCGAGGCCGGGCAGCACCGGCACGAGCCCGTCCCAGCGGCTGATCGCGCACCCGTCGCGGCGGTCGTAGCGCGCGTCCACCGGGCGTCCCGCCCAGGTCCCCGTGATGTGCGCGGTGGCCGGACCGCCGTACTGGAGCGTGCAGACGCTGCCCTCCTGGACCGGCGCGAAGGTGTCCCGGCCCCAGCGCGTCCGCCCGTCCAGCACCCGGCAGGCGCGCCGCACGTCCGGGTGACTGCCGCCGCCCGGGTGGCAGTACAGCTCGTACGTCCCGTCCTTGCCCGCACCGGCGTGCCGCACCGTCACGGTGAGGTGGTCACCGCCCCGGTCCTCGGGCCGGACCGGCGGAGGCGCGCCGACCGAGCCGGGGCTGACCGAGCCGGGGCCGACCGAGACGGGGGAGACACCGGGGACGCCCGGGACACCCGGGGCCGCCGAGGCGGGCCCGGCGGCCATGGTGGACACGGCGGACAGCACCGCCAGGGACGCGGCGGCCCCGAGGAGGAACCGGAACCGGCGCGCGGAAGCGGCGCGAGCCGAAGCCGCGCGGGAGGCGGACGACGACGCTGAGGAAGAACCGACCTGGACCATGCCCGGACTAACGCGCCGCGCCCCGAGACGTTGCGCCCGACCCGCTCGACCCCACCGGAAGGGCTTTGCCCTGGGGCCCGCCTGCCTAGTACCGTGGGAGGCGATTGGTGACACCCCGCTCGTCTGTGTCATCATCTGCACGCACCGATCACGCGCTCGCGTGGGCGGTTGTGCTGGAGGCGTCGCCTAGTCCGGTCTATGGCGCCGCACTGCTAATGCGGTTTGGGCCTTAAAGCCCATCGAGGGTTCAAATCCCTCCGCCTCCGCGCAAGATCACGAAGCCCCGGTCCATCGGACCGGGGCTTCGTCGTTCCCGCCCCCCGGCCCTCCCCCCACCGCACCACGTTTCCGCAGGTCACAAGGGGTGCGGGGAATGGATTTCACATGGCGGCGGCAGTCATGTAATGTTCTTCCTGTCGCCGCGAACGGGCCGCAAGGACCGGAAGCCAAGACAAAAAACAGAACAAGCACTCGTAGCTTAACGGATAGAGCATCTGACTACGGATCAGAAGGTTGCAGGTTCGAATCCTGCCGAGTGCACATCGGACCAGAGGCCCCGGAGATATCCGGGGCCTCTGACGTTGGTGGCGGATGCTCGCGTTCATGCGGCGGTCCCCCCCCCGGGGACGGCAGCTCAGGAAGCGATGAGGCGGCTGGTGAAGCCGTCGCGGATGAGGGCTTCGTACGCCCCACGCACATCGGCCGGAACGTCCTGTTCGATGGCGAATCCGTGCCTCGGGTACTCGATCACCCGCTGGAGATCACCGACGAGCATGTCCAGGACGAGCTTCCCGTCACCGATGGACTTCACGTAGTCGTCGAGTTCCAACGGCTCCGACGCGCAGAGGATCTCGACGTCGGGCCACAGCTTGCGGGCGGTCGCGTACGAGCGCCGTTCCATGTACGGCTTGGAGACCAGGAGCACGGTGGCCGGGACGATGCCGACGGCGGCGAGGACCGCACGGGAGAGGGTGATGTTCTGCCCGGTGTTGCCGGCGGACGGTTCGAGCAGGATCGCCTCGGAGGGGACGCCGAGGTCGATGGCGTGCTCGCGGAAGTGGACGGCTTCGCCGCGTGGGAAGACCTTGGCGGTGGTGGGGCTGTTGCCGCCGGTGAAGACGAGGGTCGGGAACAGCCCGGCGCGGTACAACTCGGCGGAGCGGGTGGCGACGCCGAGGTCGTGACTGCCCAGGCCGATCGCCACGTCGACGGGCTGCGGAGCGTGGCGCATCTGGTGGTACTCCCAGATCAGCGCGGCCCGGTGCCACTGGTCCTCGGTAATGGCCTGCTGGTTGTCGCCCACGCGTCTCTCCCTGTCACCGTCTCCGGGGGCCAATCCGGCTCTCTCTCGTGGCCTTGATGCCCTCGATGCTGCGCAGTTGGTGCACGAGTCCGTACCGGGCGGCCGTGCGAATGGCTTGACCGAGGACGAGGAGTCCATCATCCCGGGTCGCCGGATCGGACAGCAGGATGTGGCCGTAGGCGGTGTCCAGCCGTACGCGTTGCATCGGTCAGTCGGTGGTCCCACTGCTGCGGGCGATGCCGATGAAGTGCAGGGCTTGGGGGAGGTCGCCGGCACCACGACGGGCAAGGGCGAGTTTCTGGTGGGCCACCGACCAGTCATCGGGTTCGGTCAGGTCCTCGAAGTCGCGGGTCGCGGCCTGCATGACGTGGGTCGCGTAGTCATGCCGGCCGTTCTTGCTCAGCGCGGTACCGACCCACAGGCGGGCCCTGGCGCGGTCCCGGAGGGAGAGCCGGTCGTCGGCGGCGAGGGTTTCGTATGGGCGGGCTGCGATCTCCAACTTGCCGGACATTTCCGCGACCACCGCGAGGGAGAGGTCGAGCTGGGCAACCCGACGCGGGATGCCCAGCTGAGTGAAGACCGCGCGTGCCGCCGCATACGAGTGCTGGGCGGAAAGGGGACCGAGTACGCAGCCTTGGTCGCGTTTGAGATCACCGAGCAGTGCGGTCGAGCGGGCGAAAAGATACAGGCCCTTCTCGTCCGGTTCCCGGGCGTCGTACTGGGTCAGCCAGCGGCTGAGGAGGCTGTCGGCGAAGGCGAAGTTCTGCTGGGAGAGCGCGATCACCACGCGGTCCAGGTCCTCGGCCCACGATTCGTACTCCCAAGCGCGCGGGCCGGTGCCGATGACGCGGCGGGCAGCATTCTGTACGGTGCCGGCCATCCCGGACAAGATCGTCTCGAAGCGCAGATGGGCGGAGGCATCCGCGCGGGCGAGGGCGGTGTCGAGGATGGCCTGCGTGTCGGGTCGTGGCTCGGTTGCCGCGCGCTTGCTCTCCCACTTCGAGACCGTGGCGACGGCAAGTCCGAGGTGCCCGGCGAAGGCACGCACGCTCAACCGCAAGGCGAGACGCAGGGCCCTGGTCTCTAAGCCGGTCCACTGGTGCACGGTGGCCACGCGTCACTCCCTTCCACCGTCATCGAAGCAGACGCGCGTAAGCCGCGGGACGAAAGTGGAACGAAAGTAGAACGATGGGTGATTGGCCGGAAGTTCGCTGACGTTCATGCTCGTTTCCGTCACCACGTGGCGACCCATGGGAGGGCCCCCGGACGGCCCTCTCACTGAACGCCGCCTGGTCAGCAGACCGGTGGTCAACGGTCTGCTGCGGTGACACGGGTCTCCGAAGCCCGGCAGGAGGAGCTGGGTCCTCGGTAGAGGGCGCCGGCTTCCGGAACGCACAACGCCCTGGCGACCGCGGGAACGGCCCCAGGGCCCGGCCGATCTGAGAAAGCAGACCGACATGCCGCAACCTACAACGCGGATCCGTCCGACCGGGCACCCCGGCTACAGCGAGACGCTGCCGCGTGATCCTGAAAGCGCCGCGACCGCACGCGGCCTCGTACGAGCCGCCATCTCCACCTGGGGGCTCGACGACCTGACCGACGACGCCGTGCTGATCGTCTCCGAGCTGGTGGCCAACGCCGTTCGGCACGCCAGGCGGCGGTCCATCCGCGTGATGGTGGAACGCATCGCGCCGCGCACGGTACGGGTGGCCGTCGCGGACTTCTCCCGTGCGCTGCCCGTGCCGTGCGCGCCGAAGGATGACGAGGAGGGCGGACGTGGCTTGGCCCTTGTCGTGGCGCTGGTGGCGAACTGGGGCGCGGATGAGCGGCGCTGGGGGAAGGTCGTGTGGGCAGAGTTGGAGGCACGCGGGTGATCGACGGACCAAGCCCCAGCCGCAGCCTGGCCCGAGCTCACCTGTCCCAACTGATCGCCATGTTCGGCACGGACGGGTGCCTGCGGATCAACACAACTCATGCTCCCATCCCAGTCAGCCTGGCTCCGGCTGCCGTTCCTGACAGCGATGAGCCGGAGGACGACGAGCAGACCTGAGGCCGTTGTTACAGATCCCCCTACCTCATCAAGCCCCGGCTGCGCTCCGCTCCGCCGGGCGCGCTTCCCGGCTCTGGCTGCGCCCGCGCTCCTGCCTTCGGCCCGCTCCGTGCGGGCTGCGCCGACGCGCGCCCGCACACGGGAAGGGCCGAAAGCCATAAGGCGAGTACCGCAGAACGCGGGCCACGGTCAAGACGATGCCTCCGGCGGGGGATCGGCCGGCACCGGGGGCGAGGGGGCGCCGTTGCCGCCCGCGGGTTTGTAGTGGTGGGCGCGGGATGGGAGCGGGGGAGAGTGGTGGGTTGAGGTAGCCAGGGAGTCGCTCGCGTCCCGGCAGAAATTCTCAGTTTCCCGGTGTCGCCAACTTGGCACCAACACAAATCGAGTTGGCTGCTGGGCAGTCCCAAGAGGAACCATGTTTGTGTGACCTGCATCACTTCATTATGTGGCGCTATGTGTCGAATTCTGGCCCAGCTGAGGCTCGTCGCCTCGGTGGCGGCCTGACTGGCGAACTTCTGAGCACTAGCTTTGTCGCGGGGATAAGTTGCAGGGAACATCTACGACAGTTGGCAGACAACTTGCCCTGTTGAGGCTGTCGTTCACAAGATGTTGATGAGCGCAAGGAAGCCCACCTCCGCTGCTCAGGCTTGCCGGCGAGGCGGCGGAGATGGGCCACGAACCCATAGGAGGCTCATCATGAGTGTGGCCCCAATCAGGCGGTCTCTGTCAAACCCGGCCCCTCAGCCGTGGTTGATCACGGTGATCGTCGTAGTGGTGATCTTCTGGCGCCCGTTCGGGGAAGCGGTCAGCGCAATTGCCGATGCTGTTGCAGTGGCAGGGCTTCTGACGGTTGGTTGCAGTACAGCAGTGAAGTACAGCAACCACAGCAACCGGCATCGTCGGGTAGCGTCCTCGTAGAGCCGTCGCCCGTCCGGTATGACCGTCGCTGACCGATCCACATAGAGCTACGGATCAGAAGGTTGCAGGTTCGAATCCTGCCGAGTGCACACAGATGAGAGGCCCCGGAGAGATCCGGGGCCTCTTGCGTTTCAGGTTTGGACGGCACGGGTTTCGGCCGTGCCCTTGGTGCGGAAGCGGGTGCCGTCACCGTCATCGGGTGGGGCAACTCCCGGTGGCTGCAAGTGAAGTACAGAAGCCCTTCTGTAAGACACCGCCCAGGGTGAGGGTGGGTGACTGGACCAAGGGAGTCCCGCCCCGAGACGCGGAACTCCGGTGATCAAGGGCTCTCTGTGGAGCGGAGCAGGCGCCGGGCGGGGACGGGGGCTCGCGGGCCGGCCGGTGCGTCAGTTGCCGATGGGGTGCGTCACGGACTCGCGGGGCGGGCTCTGCTCACGTCTGTGGTCCGTTCTGCATCGGTCAGAGCAACGACGAGAGCCACCTCAACAGGTACTCGACGACAGCCTTGGCGACGACTCCGGCGATGGCGCGCAGGATCCGCTCATGAGGGCGCGGGTCTCCCGGCCGGAGTCCTTGGTCGTCCTTGCCTGACCGCTTCTGTGCCGAGAGGCGGAATCGTTTAATCATGTCCATGTCATGTCCCTGCGTGTGATGGGCTGCCCGTACCCCGTGGCGTACGGGTGCCGGGTGAAGTGCCATGAAGGTATGGCAGCGGACAGTAAGCCCCGCAACAACGGACTGAACTGCGGAAATGTCCTATCGGGCGGCGGCTCTGGCGGGTTCTCGGGTTGGCCCGTCAAGCCTGTGCGCTCCCCCGCCGGTGTCTGCCGGTCACGGACGGGCGGCCGGGTGAGGTGGTGGTGTCCGGCCCCGTGGTCGTTGTGCGGCGATGTCTGGACCGGGCCGATCGGGGGCTGCCATCATCGGCGGAGGCCAAATCGACGGTGAACAACGGGGGTTGGGATGCCGGGAGTGCCTTCAGGAGCTGGTGCGCCGGGACACGGACCGGACGGCGGACCGGGTCCGGCGCCGACGTCGCCCCCCGATCCGACGCCGCCTCCCGATCCGACGCCGCCCCCCCGGCCCGTTACCGGTGCCCGCTCCGGCACCCGCGCCCGCGCGCAGGCCGCTCGGAGAGGTCGCGGCGCTGATTTCGGCGGGCACCGGGCTGCTGGGGCTGCTGCTCGGCTTCTTCGGGCTGCCGGCGGTGGTGAGCTCGCCCACCGCGGTGCGGGTCACGGTGACGGAGACGGCCACGGTTCCCGGACCTACCGTGACGGTGACCGCCCCGAGTGCCGATCACCCTGATCCCGGCTCCGGCCCCTCGGCATCGCCGTCCGGCTCCCCCGGCGCGGAACGGCAGTCGCTGACGTTGTTCGACCCCGTCGACGGGAGCGCGGCGCTCAGCGCGGGTTCGGGGACGCTGAAGGGGAAGGCGTATGCGGACGCCGTCACGGTGGCCTTCTGCACCACCGGCAGGTTCACCGAGTACAACCTCGGCACGGACTGGAAGAAGTTCCGCGCGACAGTCGGGCTCGACGAGGATCCTCCGACTGGCCGATGAGGGTGCAGATCGATGCCGACGGACGTCACCTCAAGAATGTCCGCGCGGGCCTGGGCGATCCTCAGGGGATCGACGTCGACGTCACGGGAGTCACACGGCTGAGGATCGGCTATGAGGTGCTCGGTGACACCTGCGACTACGAGAACCAACCCCGGCTGGTGCTCGGGAACCCGGCTCTGTCCCGCTGAGGAGGGGCCCGCCCCGAGTGGTGGTCAGCCCTGGCGGACGAGAGGCCCCCAAGGGGTCCGGGGCCTTCGGCCGATTCCGGCGAGTGCGGCGGCGGAGAGGGAGACTGACGTCCGGGGGACGTGGTGCGGGCGACCGGAGAGGGTGAGGGTGCTGTGCGGCAGGAGTGGCCGGAGGGGGAGTACGCGGATCCGGGCGCGGCGCGGGAGCGCTATGACGCGGACATGCGGGCGTCGCGTGCTGCGGTGCGCACCCTGTTCCGTGTGGAGATGCCCGTCGCGCACATGGGCTTGGTGATCGTGGTCATCGCGACCGTGTTCGTGGGGGCGGTCTGGTCGCCCGGGGCGGGCGCGATCGTCGCGGGAGTCTTTGCCGGGCTGTTCGCCGACGCTCTGGGCGTGGCGCTTCTGGTGGGTGGCCGGGGGCGGGACGCGGCGCGCGGCGCGTACAGGTTCACGTTCGGCTGGGCGGAACGGATCTAGCCCCGGACCCGGACGTCAGGCGGGCACGTGCGCGGTCGGCCGGGGGGAAGAGGCCAGGCGTCGGGAGCGTACCGCCAGGGCGATCATGACGGCCGGGATCAGGAGGTCGTTGACGAGGACTCCGCCGGTGTTGCCGGGGGCGTGGTCGCCGTTGGCGAACCACTGGTAGAGGTGCCCGGCCAGGGCGCCCCAGAGGAACATCCCGCCGCCGAGCCCGATGGTGATGCGCTCGCGGGCGGAGGCCGAGGCGGCCCGGAAGCCCATGACGGCCAGGCCGAGGTTGGCGAAGGCGATCTCGACCATGAAGGGCGTCCGGCCGAAGCCGATCGCCTCGGCCATGGTGTCCGGGACGGCGAGGAACGCGACCGTCATCCACAGGCTCCCGATGCCGAAGGCGCCGATGGCCCACCAGCGCTGCCAGATCTCCAGCGCCTCCTCGCGGGAGCGGGCACGGCGGGCGCGCAGGAAGGCGCCGGCGGCCGGTACCAGGATCCAGACCAGCGGGAAGGCGGAGCGGGCCAGGTAGGAGAAGTCGTCGTCCATGGCTTCAGTCTTACCTAGTTAACATTAACGCGTCAACACTCAGGTAGGGTGATGCCGTGGATGACGGACTCGGAGATCTGCTGCACCGCGTGGTCCTGCTGCTGGGCGAGGCGGCCCGGCGGCGTACGGACGGCGGTCCCGGCGGGCTCACCTACAGCCAGATCAGGCTCCTGGGCACGCTGGAGGACATCGAGCCGACGACGCAGCACGGGCTGGCGCAGGCGCTGTCGGTGTCCGACCCGGCGATCAGCCGCGCGCTGCGGCCGCTCGAAGCGGACGGCCTGGTGCGCATCACCGTCGACCCCGAACACGCGCGCCGCCGCCTGGTGCGCCTCACCGAGACCGGCCGGAGGGCCTTCCACGGCGCCGGGAAGCCGCTCCACGACGAACTCCGCACCGCACTCGTCGCGGCCGGCTTCCCCTACGAGCGCTACCTCGAAGACACCGCCCGGCTGGCCGAGTTCCTGGAGCCCGACTGAGCCCGACCGAGGAAGCGGCCGCACTCCTCCGGCGCCCCCCTACCTCGTGATGTCTCCTGGTATCTCTTGTGTCCCAGACGGCACAGCACCAGGAGTGAGCGCGCCATGGAGTACTTCTGCTACCACCGGGACCGGCCGGGATCCCTCGCGCTGCGCGAGGAACTGGTCGAGGCGCACTGGTCCTACATGGACGGGTACGCGGACCGGATGATCGCCCGCGGGCCGGTCTTCGACGAGGAGGAGACCCTCCTCGGCAGTGTGCACATCCTCGACCTGCCCGGCCCCGCCGCCGCCCGCGCGTTCGCCTTCGACGAGCCCAACTACCAGGCCGGGGCCTACCGGGACGTCCTGCTGCGGCGGTGGCGCAATCTGCTGGGGCGCACCATGTGGGACTTCCCGGGCGGGGCCGCCGACGGCCGGCGGTACCTGGTGATCGGCCTCGGACCCGGCCCTCGCCCCGGTGTCGGTTCCGGCCCCCGCCCTCGCCCCGGCGTCGGTTCCGGCCCCCGCCCTCGCCCCGGCGTCGGTTCCGGCTCCGGCGCGGCTGAGGGCAGGGCGGCGTCCGGCCCCGCCGTGCCGGACGTGCGCGACGACCTGATCGCGTACGGGCCGCTGCTGTCGGACGACGGCACCGCGTGGCTGGGCACGGCGGCGCTGGTCCGGGCGCGGGACGCGGCCGCGGCGCGCGCCGTACTGGGCGACGAGCCGTACGACGGTGTCGAGGTGCACCTGTGGGAGTTCGGCGGCCGACGGTGAGGCGACGCGAGGGACGGTGGCCGGGGCGGTCGCGCGGCACCGCCGTTGTCGGTGGTGGCTCGTACGCTCGTGGGTGATGGACCGGGTGTGGAGGTGCGCGGGGCTGCGGTGGGCGGCCGACGGACCCGTGCTGGCGTGGCAGGGCGGGCGCACGAGCGCGCTGCCGTGGGGGAAGCGGGTGGCCTTCGAGGTCGCCGAGGGGGGAGCGCGGACCTGCGTGGGGGCGCGGGGACACGCGTGTCCGGTACGGGCCGCCGTGCCGGGGCGGAGCACGGGGGCGCGGTGCGAGGAGTGCGCGCGCCTGGACCGGGCCCACTCCGTGGCCGCCGACACGGTCGCGGACGACCCCCGGCCGTACCACGTGTATCTGGCGTGGTTCGGGCCCGGCCTGACCAAGGTCGGGATCACCGCGGTCGAGCGGGGACCGGTGCGGCTGCTCGAACAGGGCGCGATCTGCTTCAGCTGGCTCGGCGCCGGACCGCTGATGGCGGCGCGCCGGACCGAGGAGCTGCTGCGCGCCGCGCTGGGGGTCCCCGACCGGATCCCCTACGCCGCGAAGCGCGCCGTGCGCTCCGCGCTGGACCCGGACCCGGCGGCGCGGGCCGCCGAGCTGAGCGCGCTGCACGAACGGGCGGGTGCGCTGGCCGACTGGCCCGAGTCGCTGGAGCGGGAGCCGTTCCGGCCGGTGGACCACGTCGGCGTGTACGGGCTCGACAGGAGGGGCGACGGAAGAATTCCCGAAGCCGTCGCCGAGGTGGGCGAACTGGTCGCGGGCGGCGTGGTCAGCGGTGCGCTGGTCGCCGCCGCCGGACCGGATCTGCATCTGGCCCACGGCAGCGGGGCCGTCGTCCTCGACACACGGCTGATGACCGGCTGGCCGCTGGGTCCGGCCGCGGACGGTGCGGGCGGGGGCGACCGGCTCACGCTGCCGGTGCGGGATTTCGGGCAGGGGCGGGCGAGGGGCGTTCAGGGTGGTCTGTTCTGAGGGTGCGGGTGTCCTGGGGTGCGGGGGAGCGAGAAGGGTCTCGGGGGTGGACGCGCGGCGCGCGCGAGGGTGATCGTGGGCGGCATGAGCGATCAGCCTCAGCCTCACCTCCGGCCCGAGCACCAGCTCCAGCACCAGCCGCACCCCCAGCCCGAACGCCAGCCCCAGCCCGAACGCCGGCCCCGGCCCACCCCCCGTACCGCGCCCGAGGTGGCACAGGAGGCGGCCGAGGTGCGGCGGTTCCAGGGCCGGTTCGGCCTGCCCGGACTCGTCGACGTGCACACGCACTTCATGCCCGAGCGGGTGCTGCGCAAGGTCTGGGAGTACTTCGACGGGCTCGGCGCGCTCACCGGTGGCCTGGAGTGGCCCATCACGTACCGCGAGGAGGAGGACCGGCGCGTCGACCGGCTGCGGGAGTTCGGGGTGCGGGCCTTCACCGCCATGCTCTACCCGCACAAGCCCGGCATGGCCGCGTGGCTGAACGGCTGGGCGGTCGGCTTCGCCCGCCGCACCCCCGACTGCCTGCACACCGCCACGCTCTTCCCGGAGGAGGGCGTGCACACCTACGTGCAGGAGGCCGTCGAGGCGGGCGCGCGGGTCTTCAAGGCACACGTCCAGGTCGGTGCGTACGACCCCGCCGACGAACTCCTCGACCCGGCCTGGGGGCTGCTCGCCGAGGCGGGCGTCCCCGTCGTGATCCACTGCGGCTCGGGACCCGCGCCCGGCAAGCACACCGGGCCCGAGCCGATCGGCCGCGTGCTCGCCCGGCACCCCCGGCTGCCGCTGATCGTCGCTCACATGGGCATGCCGGAGTACGAGGACTTCCTCGGCCTCGCCGAGCGGTACCCGCAGGTCAGACTGGACACGACCATGGCGTTCACCGACTTCGGCGAGAGTTTCGCGCCGTTCCCGTGCCGCGCCCTGCCCCGGCTGGCCGCCCTCGGTGACCGGATCCTGCTCGGGACGGACTTCCCCAACCTCCCCTATCCGTACGTCGAGCAGCTGTACGCCCTGGAGCGCCTCGGCCTGGGCGCCGACTGGCTGCGCGCGGTCTGCCACGACAACGGGGCACGGCTCTTCGGCCTGGAGTGACACCGTGGGAGGGGGGCCGGTCCGGGCGGGCGCACGGGCGGGCCGGAGCGGTGAGGCTCCCAGGTGTTCCCTGAGCGGTCCCTGTGCGTTTCTCAGGGAAAACACAGATTCGTGCAAGCGTGTTCTCAGAGGGCGCCGCCAAGGTGGCCGACATGACCACGACTTCGCCCCAGGGGCGCACCGAACTGCTGAGGGCGGACGGGAGCCCCGTCCGCGTGCTCGTGGTGGACGACGAGCAGTCGATCACCGAACTGCTGTCCATGGCCCTGCGCTACGAGGGCTGGCAGATCCGCAGCGCGGACGACGGGGTGGGCGCGCTGAAGAGCGCGCGCGAGTTCCGGCCCGACGCCGTCGTCCTCGACATGATGCTGCCCGACATGGACGGCCTCACCGTGCTGGGCCGGCTGCGCCGCGACCTGCCGGACGTGCCCGTCCTCTTCCTGACCGCCAAGGACGCCGTCGAGGACCGGATCGCCGGTCTCACCGCGGGCGGGGACGACTACGTGACCAAGCCGTTCAGCCTGGAGGAGGTCGTCGCGCGGCTGCGCGGACTGATCCGGCGTGCGGGCGCCGCCGACCGGCGCTCCGAGTCCGTGCTGGTCGTCGGCGACCTCACCCTCGACGAGGACAGCCACGAGGTCTCGCGCGGCGGCGACAACATCCATCTGACCGCCACCGAGTTCGAGCTGCTGCGCTTCCTCATGCGCAACCCGCGGCGCGTGCTGAGCAAGGCGCAGATCCTGGACCGTGTCTGGTCGTACGACTTCGGCGGCCAGGCCAACGTCGTCGAGCTGTACATCTCCTATCTCCGCCGCAAGATCGACGCGGGCCGCGATCCGATGATCCACACCCGGCGCGGCGCCGGATACCTGATCAAGCCCGCGGTGTCGTGACCGACGGCGGACCACGGCAGGCCCAGCAGGCCCAGCGGACCCAGCGGTTCCGGCGGCCCCGGCGCGGACGGCAGCCGCGCACCCTGCGGACCCGGCTCGTCGTCGCGTCCGTCGTGCTGATCGCCGTGGTCTGCGGGGTCATCGGCTCGGTGACGGCCCTGGCGCTCCGCTCCCATCTGTACGAACAGCTCGACGGGCAGCTCGGCGAGGTCGCCGCGCGCGCCTCCGGTGTGTTCCGGCCGCCGGGCCGGCCCGGCAAGCAGTGGGCCCCCGACCAGCGGCTCGGCGCCCCCGAGCCCAAGGACATCCGGCTCAGCGACTTCGTCAAGGGGCCGCAGCCCGGCGGCACCGTCGTGGCCAGGACCGAGAACGGCACCATCACCGAGGCCGAGGTCGGCGACAAGACCCGGGACGACGCCGGGGTCCCGCAGGTGGACGCCAAGTCCCTCACCGCGGACCAGCGCGCCGCGCTCGGCTCCGTCGCCCAGGACCAGGGCAAGCACACCGTCGACCTGCCCGGCCTGGGCGGCTACCGCGTCGTCCACGCCACCGGCCCCAACGGCAGCTTCTACGTGGCCATACCGACCACGGAGGTCGACAACACCGTACGGACCCTCGTCCTGGTGGAGATCAGCGTCACCGTCGCCGGGCTCGTCGCCGCCTCGCTCGCCGGTGCCGCCATCGTCGGCGTCGCGCTGCGCCCGCTGCGCCGGGTCGCCGCCACCGCCACCCGGGTCTCCGAACTCCCGCTGCACGCGGGCGAGGTGAACCTCAGCGAACGCGTCCCGGCACCGGAGACCGACCCGCGCACCGAGGTCGGACAGGTGGGCCTGGCGCTCAACCGCATGCTCGACCACATCCACGGCGCCCTGCACGCACGGCAGCGCAGCGAGACGCGGGTCCGCCAGTTCGTCGCGGACGCCAGCCACGAGCTGCGCACCCCGCTCGCCTCGATCCGCGGCTACGCCGAACTCACCCGGCGCGGCGGCGAGCGGATCGGCCCGGACACCCGGCACGCGCTGGGCCGTATCGAGTCCGAGGCCGACCGGATGACGCTGCTGGTGGAGGATCTGCTGCTGCTCGCCCGGCTGGACGCGGGCCGGCCGCTGCGCTTCGAGCCGACCGACCTCCTGCCGCTGGTCGTGGACACCGTCAGCGACGCGCGAGCGGCCGGTCCCGGCCACACCTGGCGGCTCGACCTGCCCGGCGAACCGGCCGCGGTGTCGGCGGACCCGGCACGCCTCCAGCAGGTGCTGGTCAACCTGCTGGCCAACGCCCGTACGCACACCGCGCCCGGCACGACCGTGACCGCGCGCGTGCGGCGGGACGGGCCGTGGCTGCGCCTGGACGTCGAGGACGACGGACAGGGCATCCCGGCCGGGCTGCTGCCGCACGTTTTCGAACGGTTCGCGCGCGGCGACTCGGGCCGCTCCCGCGCCACCGGTTCGACCGGGCTCGGGCTGGCCATCGTGCGCGCCGTGGCCGCCGCGCACGGCGGCACCGTCGGCGTGGACAGCGAGCCGGGGCGGACCGTCTTCACGGTACGGCTGCCCGCCCTCGGCACGACCGCCGCACCGGCCACCGGCCTCCTTGCCCTCCCGGTCTCCGGCTCCCCCGCCCTCCCGGCCACCGGCCTCCTTGCCCTCCCGGTCTCCGGCTCCCCCGCCCTCCCGGTCTCCGGCGCCCCTGCCTTCCCGGTCACCGGCCCCTCTGCCCTCCCTCCGGCGGCCCCGGCCCGGCCCGCGCCCTGCGAGAAGGCGGCCCCGGGCCCGCACTCACAGGCGCAGCACAGTGTCACCACATCGGTGCGACAGGGGGGTTGAGAAGAGTCGGTCCCATGCGAACCGACCCCTATCCCGGTCCTCTCCCGGCACGGGAGCACCTCCCGGCCGCGGACGCCGGTACGCCGGTCCTGGACGTGGTGATCCCCGTCTACAACGAGGAGAAGGACCTCCGGCCCTGTGTGCTCCGCCTGCACGAGCACCTGACCCGGACCTTCCCGTACGCGTTCCGCATCACCGTCGCCGACAACGCCTCCACCGACAGCACCCCGCGGGTGGCGGCGGCGCTGGCGGCGGAGCTGGCCGGGGTGCGCAGCGCCCGCCTCGAACAGAAGGGGCGGGGCCGCGCCCTGCGAGCCGTCTGGTCGGCCTCGGAGGCACCGGTCCTCGCCTATATGGACGTGGACCTGTCCACCGACCTGAACGCGCTGCTGCCCCTGGTGGCGCCGCTGATCTCCGGCCACTCCGACCTGGCCATCGGCTCCCGGCTCGCCCGCAGTTCACGGGTGGTGCGCGGCACCAAGCGGGAGCTGATCTCCCGCTCCTACAACCTGATCCTGCGCGGCTCGCTCCAGGCCCGCTTCTCCGACGCGCAGTGCGGGTTCAAGGCGATACGGCGCGATGTCGCCCAGGTGCTGCTGCCGCTGGTGGAGGACACCGGGTGGTTCTTCGACACCGAGATGCTGGTGCTCGCCGAACGGGCCGGGCTGCGCATCCACGAGGTGCCGGTCGACTGGGTCGACGACCCGGACTCCACGGTGCACATCGTGCGGACCGCGACCGACGATCTGAAGGGCGTGTGGCGGGTCGGCAAGGCTCTGGCCACCGGTTCGCTGCCGCTGGACCGGCTCGCCCGGCCCTTCGGTGACGACCCGCGCGACCGGGACATCCAGGACGTGCCCAGGGGACTGGCCCGGCAACTGGTCGGGTTCTGCGTCGTCGGTGTCCTGTCCACCCTCTTCTATCTGCTGCTCTACAGCCTCTTCCGGCAGTTCGCCGGCTCCCAGACCGCCAACGCGCTCGCCCTGCTGGTCTCGGCGGTCGCCAACACCGCGGCCAACCGGCGGCTGACCTTCGGTGTGCGCGGGCGCGGCGGCGCGGTGCGCCATCAGGCGCAGGGCCTGGTGGTCTTCGCCATCGGCCTCGCGCTGACCAGCGGCTCCCTGGCGGCGCTGGCCCTGGCGACCAGTACCCCGGCGCACTCCACCGAACTGGCCGTCCTGGTCGCCGCCAACCTGGCCGCGACCGTGCTGCGCTTCCTGCTCTTCCGCGCCTGGGTCTTCCCGGAACCGCGCGAGGAGCCACCACGGACGGCGCCCGCGCACCCGCAGGGGTCCCGGCCCGTCGCGATCCGGCCCCAGCACCCGTACGGCACCCGCCACGACCACAGCGACACCGACGGCATCGGCCGCAGCGCCGCCGAAGGCAACGGCCCCGACCTCGGAATCGACCTCGAAATCGACCTCGGAATCGACCAGAAGGACCCCCGATGACCACCGAACACGACCGGAACGGTCGCCAGCCCGGCACGGGACCGTCCTCCTGGGACCCGCCCCCGGCCGCACCCCCGGCCGCGCCACCGTCCGCATCCCCGTCCCTGTCTCCTTCCGTACCCCCGCCCTCGCGCCCGTCCGCCGTGGCGACGGCCGAGCCCCCGGCCCCCGCCGCCGCCCCGCCCTCCGCGTCCCCCGCCCCGCACGGCGCCGATCCGCGGCTGCCCTTCGCGCGCCGCCTGTGGCGCGGCCGGCCCGAGGATCCGCGCTGGGCCCGGCCCGCCCTCCTCGCCCTGCTGCTCGCGACCGCCCTGCTCTATCTGTGGAACCTGAGCGCCTCCGGCTACGCCAACTCCTTCTACTCGGCGGCCGTGCAGGCGGGCAGCACCTCGTGGAAGGCGTTCTTCTTCGGTTCGCTGGACGCGGGCAACGCCATCACCGTGGACAAGCCGCCGGCCGCGCTGTGGCCGATGGCGCTCTCGGTGCGGCTGTTCGGCCTCAGCTCCTGGGCGATCCTCGTGCCCGAGGTGATCATGGGCGTCCTCACGGTCGCCGTGGTGTACGCCTCGGTGCGCCGCCGGTTCAGCCCCGCGGCCGGACTGATCGCGGGCGCGGTGCTCGCGCTCACCCCGGTGGCCGCGCTGATGTTCCGCTTCAACAACCCGGACGCGCTGCTCGCCCTGCTCATGGCGCTCACCGTGCACCTCGTGGTCCGCGCCCTGGAGGACGGCCGCACCAAGTGGCTGGTGTGGGCGGGCGTGGCGGTCGGCTTCGCCTTCCTGGCCAAGACCCTCCAGGCGTTCCTGATCCTGCCGCCGCTGGCCCTGCTCTACGGGATCTGCGGGCCGGTCGCCCTGCGCAAGCGGCTCGGGCAGCTCGCGCTGGCCACCCTGGCGCTGGTCGTCTCCGGCGGCTGGTGGGTGGCGATCGTCGAGCTGTGGCCGGCCTCCTCCCGGCCGTACATCGGCGGTTCGCAGCACAACAGCTTCCTGGAGCTGACCTTCGGCTACAACGGCCTCGGCCGGATCAACGGCGACGAGACCGGCAGCGTCGGCGGCGGAGGCGGTCCGGGCGGGCGCGGCGGCGGGGGCGGCATGTGGGGTGAGACCGGCTGGGACCGGATGTTCAACTCCGAGGTCGGCGGCCAGGTCTCCTGGCTGCTGCCCGCCGCGCTGATCCTGCTGGTGGCCGGGGTGCTCGTGACCCGCAGGGCCCGGCGCACCGACCTTGCCCGCGGGTCCTTCCTCGCCTGGGGCGGCGCGCTGCTGATGACCCTGGCCGTCTTCAGCTACATGGCGGGCATCTTCCACCAGTACTACACGGTCGCCCTCGCGCCCTACCTCGCGGCCGTGGTGGGCATGGGCGTGACCGTGCTGTGGGAGGAGCGGTCCAGGACCTGGGCGTCGCTCACGCTGGCCGCCGCCGTCACGGCGACCGCCGCGTGGGGGTACGTCCTGCTGCACCGCACCCCCGACCACCTGCCGTGGCTCCGCTGGCTGGTCCTGGTCGGCGGTCTCGCCACCGCCCTCGGACTGGTCTTCGTGACCCGGATCGGCCGGCGGCTGGCCGTCGCCGTGGTCGCCGCGGGCTTCGTGACCTGCCTGGCCGGTCCGACGGCGTACACGCTGAGCACGGTGAACTCCGCGCACACCGGCTCCATCCCCACGGCGGGTCCGGCGGGCGCGGGCATGCGGGGCTTCGGCGGCCGGGGCGGCTTCCCCGGCGGCGGCGAGGGCATGCGCGGCGGCCTCCCCGGCGGGGGCGGCCAGCCGGGCCGGAACCAGCAGAACGGCAACGGCTTCCCGGGCGGCGGCACCGGCGGCACCGGCGGCTTCCCGGGCGGCGGCCAGAACGGCGGGACCGCCCCCAACGGCCAGAACGGCACCGGTGGCCAGAACGGCAACGGCTTCCCCGGCGGCGGCCGGACCGGCGAGGGCGGCCGTGCGGGCGGCCCCGGCGGCATGGGCGGCCTGCTCGACGGCGCGAACGTCTCCGCCGCCGCCAAGAAGCTGCTGGAGCAGGACGCGTCCGCCTACACCTGGGCCGCCGCGTCCATCGGCTCGCAGAACGCGGCCAGTTACCAGCTCGCCACCGGCAAGCCGGTCATGGCGATCGGCGGCTTCAACGGCACCGACCCGTCCCCGACCCTGGCCCAGTTCCAGCAGTACGTGGCGCAGGGCCGGATCCACTACTTCATCTCCGGCGGCGGCATGGGCGGCGGCATGGGCGGCAACGGCACCTCCGCCCAGATCACCTCCTGGGTGGAGAAGACCTTCAAGAAGGTCACGGCGGGATCGGCCACGTTCTACGACCTGACGCAGAAGACGGGCACCACCGGCAGCACCGGCAGCACCGGCAGCACGGACAGCACCGGCTGACGGACGCCTGAGCACCCCTCACCGCACCCGGGGAGGCGGCGGCCGCACACCGGCCACCGCCTCCCCTCGCTGTGCCCGCCGCGCCCGCCGCGCCCGGAGTAAATGCGTTGTACACCGTACAGGGACAGTTCTACGCTGTATGGCATGTCAACCGCCTCCCCGGACCGGACCGGGGCCCCGAGCCTGCCGCAGCCCCAGGGCCACCCCCAGCGCTGGCTGATCCTGGGCGTCATCTGTCTCGCGCAGCTCACCGTGCTGCTCGACAACACCGTCCTGAACGTCGCGATCCCCTCGCTCACCCGCGAGCTGCACGCGGCCACCTCCGACATCCAGTGGATGATCAACGCGTACTCGCTCGTGCAGTCCGGGCTGCTGCTGACCGCGGGCAGCGCGGCCGACCGCTACGGCCGCAAGAAGATGCTGATCGCGGGCCTGGCCCTGTTCGGCGCGGGCTCGCTGGTCGCCGGACTCGCCCAGTCCACCGGGCAGCTGATCGCCGCCCGCGCGGGCATGGGCGTCGGCGGCGCGCTGCTGCTGACCACCACGCTCGCCGTCGTGATGCAGATCTTCACCCCGGACGAGCACCCGAAGGCCATCGGCATCTGGAGCGCGGTCAGCGCGCTGGGCTTCGCGGCCGGACCGCTGATCGGCGGCTTCGTGCTCAACCACTTCTGGTGGGGCGCGATCTTCCTGATCAACCTGCCGGTGGCGGCCCTCGGCCTGGTCGCGGCCGTCGTCCTGGTCCCCGAGTCGAAGGCGGCCCGCGCCCCCCGGCCGGACCCCGACCCGGCGGCGGCCCCCGGCTCCCCGGACCCGGGCGGCAGTCCCGGGCGCCCCGACCGCCCCGACCTGCTCGGCGCGCTGCTGTCCACGGTCGGCATGGCCGCGCTCGTCTACGCCATCATCTCGGGCCCCACGCACGGCTGGACGTCGGCGCGGGTGCTGGGCACGGCGGCCGCCGCCGTGGTGGTGCTGGCGGTCTTCGCGCGCCACGAGAGCCGGACCCCGTACCCCATGCTCGACATGCACTTCTTCCGCGACCGGCGGTTCACGGGCGCGGTCTCCGGGGCGGTGCTGATCGCGTTCGGGATGGGCGGCTCGCTGTTCCTGCTCACCCAGCACCTCCAGTTCGTGCTGGGCTACGGCCCGCTGGAGGCCGGTCTGCGCACCGCGCCGCTCGCCCTGACCGTGGTGGTGCTGAACTTCTCCGGGCTCGGGGCCAGGGCGACGGTGAAGCTCGGCACCCCGGTGTCGATCCTGCTCGGCATGGTGCTGCTCTCGGGCGGCCTGGTGTCGATCGCGCTCCTGACGGAGCACGGGTACGCCGGTACGCTCCTCGGCCTGCTGCTGATCGGCGCCGGTACCGCGCTCGCCGGTCCGGCCATGGCGCACGCCATCATGAGCGCGATCCCACCGGCCAAGGCGGGGGTCGGCGCCGGGGTGAACGGCACGCTGGCCGAGTTCGGCAACGGGCTCGGGGTGGCCGTGCTGGGCGCCGTCCTCACCTCGCGGTTCGCCGCGCTGGTCCCGGTGGCCGCGACCTCCCTGCCCGCCGCGCTGGCCGCGGCGCACGACGGCGCGGAGAAGGACCGGATCCTGGACGCGTACGCCGCCGGGCTGTCCACCAGCCAGCTCGCCGGGGCGGCGGCCGTGCTGCTCGGCGGCGTGCTGGCCGCCGCGTTGCTGCGCCGGGCGGAGCGGGCAGACTCGGAGGTGGCGGCGGAGGCAGGGGCCTGAAGGCCGTCCCGGGGCTCCGCCGGGAGGCGCCCGCGCGAGGAGATCTAGCATGACGGGCGTCGGGACGGCTGAGGAAGGTGCGCCATGGTGAAGGCAGCGGGAGCCAGGGGCGCGGCCCGGACCAGTGTCTGGCTGGCGGGCAGGGAACGCCGGGGCGGGCGCGGCGGCGGGCAGCCGTCCGGGCTCGACCGGGAGCGGATCACCGCGGCCACGGTGCGGCTGCTGGACGCCGACGGGCTGTCCGGGTTCTCCATGCGCAGGCTCGCCGCCGAGCTGAACGTCACCGCGATGTCCGTCTACTGGTACGTCGACACCAAGGACGACCTCCTCGAACTCGCCCTCGACGCGGCCTTCGCCGAGCTGCGCCTGCCCGAGGCGGAGGCCGGTGCGGACTGGCGCGAGGAGGTGCGCTCGCTCGCCGCCGAGTACCGCGCGCAGCTGGTGCGCCACCCCTGGGTGTCCCCGCTGTACGGCCGCTACCTGAACATCGGCCCGAACCACCTGGCCTTCTCGCGCGCGGTGATGGGCGTCATCGGCCGCACCGGACTGCCCGAGCACCGGGTGGCCGGCGCCATCGCGGCCGTCTTCCAGTTCGTCTACGGCTACGGCACGATCGAGGGCCAGTTCCTGAGCCGGTTCGCGGACAGCGGCATGAGCGTGGACGACTTCCACCGGCAGGCGATGCGCGAGGCGCTGGAGCACCGGACGGCGGCGGACGTCATGCGGCGGTCCAAGGAGATCAGCGACGCCCGCGGCGGCGACACCGTCGCGGAGATGCTCGACCGCGACTTCGCCTTCGCCCTCGACCTGCTGGTCGCGGGCATCGAGGCGATGGTCGCCCGCGGCGGCTGAGCGCCCCCGCCGGGCCCGCTACGGCTGCTGGGGCGCCAGGCGTGCCGGGAAGCCGCCGGTGGCGACCGGGCCCCAGCGCTCGGGGGTGATCCGGATGAGCGACTTGCCCTGGTCGGTCATCGCCCGCCGGTACTCGTCCCAGTCGGGGTGCTCACCGGCGATGGCGCGGTAGTACTCCACGAGCGGTTCGACCGAGTCCGGCGCGTCCACGACCTCGGCGGTGCCGTCGATCTGCACCCAGGGCCCGTTCCACTCGTCGCTGAGCACGACGAGGGCCACCCGGGCGTCCCGTTTGGCGTTGCGGGTCTTGGCGCGCTCCGGATAGGTGGAGACGACGATCCGTCCGGCGCCGTCCACCCCGCAGGTCAGCGGAGAGGCCTGCGGGCCGCCGTCGGCGCGCCGGGTCAGCAGCAGGGCGCGGTGGCGGGGGCGTACGAAGTCGAGGAGTTCCTCGCGCGAGACGCGGGTGTTGGTCGCGATGCCGGGTGCCATGCCCGCAGCCTAGGCGTCTGCCCGGCCTCCCGCCCCCTCAGGTCCGCAGCGCCTGCTCCGGGTCGTCGTACACCGGGACGTCCCGGCGTACGCCGGTGACCTCCAGGACGCGGCGGGGGATGCCGTGGGGGGCCGCCGCGACCCGCAGCCGGATGTGCGGGGGCAGCCGGTGCAGGACGTCGAGGACCAGCCGGGCGCCCTGGGAGTCCATGAAATCGGTCTGGGTGAGGTCCAGCACCAGCAGGCGCAGCCGGGCGGCGCGGGCGGCCGCGTGCGCGAGGACACCGGCGCACAGGGCGGGGGCGTTGGACAGGTCGATCTCGGGCGGCAGGACGAACAGCGTGCCGCGGCCGGGCACGTCACGCACCCGGCACGGGCTCGGGATGTGGGTCATGGCACTCACCTGGGGGATAGGTGGACATCCGTCCGGTCAAGGCCCGTCCGGCGGGCGGCCGCCGGGCCGGGGCCCCTCGTCGGCAGGCCGACGGAACCCAGGCCGCTTCCTGACCCGTCGTACCCCATTCCACCACTCCCACGCGCCGGTTCCCAGGGCCCGGGGCCGACCGTCAACCAGGCGTAAGACTCCTGGAAGGACGAGATAAGGTTCTGCTCGTCCTGTGCTCGCAGTCGGGAATGTGCTGCGGAGCTCTCCTGCGCATGGCCTTGGTGCCGTGCATGCCGAAGAGGTTCGTGGTGCCTGCGTCCGACTTTTCTGAATTGCCCCGTTTTTCGGGGGGCATCGAGCTGTCCGAAGCCCTGACCGTGGCCGCTCAGCAGCTCCACGACACCGACAGCCCGCACAACACCATGCGCGCCGCCGTCCGGCTCGCCGTGCACCTGCTGCCGGGCGCCGAGTACGCGGGCATCGCGGTGCTCGACCGCGCGGCCCCGCCCCGCACGGTGGCCTGGAGCGACGACGTCGTACGCGCCGCCGGGGCCCCGGACGGCGACGGCGCCCAGCCGCCCTACTGGGACGGGCTGTGGCAGGCGCCCGTGGTGCGGGTGACCGACAGCGAGACCGAGGACGGCTGCGCGGCCCTGGCCGCCGCGGGGCTGCGCTCGGCGCTCGCGCTGCGGCTGCGTGCCGAGAAGCGGCGGCTGACGGTGCTCACCGCCTACTCCGGCAAGCCGCGCGCCTTCGACGCCACGGCGGTCCGGGTGGGGCGGCTGTTCACCGCGCACGTGAGCCTCGCCCTGGACTCGGCGACCGTGCGCGAGCAGCTCACCGAGGCGATGCGCACCCGCGATCTGATCGGCCAGGCCACCGGCATCCTGATGGAGCGTCTGGACATCGACGCGGCCGAGGCGTTCGACAGCCTGGTGCGCGCCTCGCAGCGGGAGAACGTCAAGCTGCGCGACCTGGCCCGCCGCCTCGTCGACACGAAGAACGCCACGTGAGGGCGGCGGCGGGGCCGGGGTGAGGCGCGGGGCGGACGTCAGGCCGCGGGCAGGGAGTCGCCCTGCACGGCCTGGATGTCCAGCTCCACCTTCAGGGTGGTGCCGATGGCGGCGATGCCCGCCTGGAGGACCTGGTTGTAGTTCATGGCGAAGTCCTCGCGCCGCAGTTCGGTGACGGCCCGGAAGGCGGCGCGGGTGCCGCCCCAGGGGTCGGCGCCGGTGCCGAGGTAGGCGAGGTCGAGGTCGACCGGGCGCACCACACCGTGCATGGTCAGCTCGCCGCCGACCGTCCAGCGGTCCGAACCGGCGGCGGTCAGCGTGGTGCTCCGGAAGGTGATCTCCGGGTACCGCTCGACGTCCAGGAAGTCCGCGGACTTCAGATGGCCGTCGCGCATGCCGTTGCCGGTGTCGATGGAAGAGGCCCGGATGACCGCCTCCACCCGGGACTTGGTGACGTCGTCGGGGGCGATCTCGATGGTGCCGCCGAACTCGGTGAACCGGCCGTGCACGCTGGAGATGCCCAGGTGCTGGGCGACCGCGGCCACCGAGGAGTGCGCCGGGTCGATGGTCCACGGCCCCGGCGGCGGCAGCTCGGTGCCGCCCTGGCGGGCCAGCGTCACGGTGCCCGCCTCGGCCCGCCCGCTGGCGGTGACGATCGCGCTGGAGGCGGCCGGCGCGTACCCGACGGCGGTGACGATGACGGTGTACGCCCCCGGTGCCAGCTCGGTGGTGTCCCGCACCGCGCCCTCGTGGTCGGCCTCGGCGCGCAGCACCTGCGTCCCGGTCATGTCGGTCACCGTGACGACCGCGTGCGACACGGCCCATCCGTCCCGGGTGCGGATCCTCGCGGTCAGTCCCATCCCGTTGTCTCCCTGAGAAGCCTTGCGTAAAAAGTCCGGAAAATGACCGGCCCGCGGCAGGGCGCCTCCACTGGGAGCGCGCCCCGCCCCGGGCCGGGGGTGAACTACTCGCCGGGGTGGGCGAGTGCGATGTCGTGGTCGTCGACACCGCGGCCCGAGACCGCGAGCGCCGTCGCCACCGGCGGGTAGCCCGTCGCGATGACGGTGTACTCGCCGCTGTTCAGGTCGGTGAAGGCGTACGCCCCGTCCGCGCCGGTGGTGGCCGTGCCGACCACGTTGCCCGCCGCGTCGACCAGCGTCACGCGGGCGTCCGCGAGCGGACCGTGCGGGGCCCGTACGACGCCCTGGAGCTGCGCGCCGGAGTCCAGGTCGACCTCGATCCGGGTGACCCCGGTGCCGCCCACCTCGACGGGCAGCGCGCGCGGCCGGAACCCGGCGGCGTTCACCGCGACGGTCACCACGCCCGGCACCAGCTCGGCGAAGGAGAACTCGCCCTGCTCACCGGTGGACCCGGTGGCCAGCAGATCGCCGCGCACATCGGTGACGATCACCATGGCGTCCTTGACCGGGAGGGTCGTCTCCGCGGACCGCACCACACCGCTCAGTCCGCTGGTGCCGCTGAGCAGGATGTCGAACGCCACCGGCTCGTCGTGGACGACGATCGTGGACGCCTGCGGCTGGAAGCCGTCGGCGGAGGCGATCAGGACGTACGAGCCCGCGCCGGGCGTGTCCACCGTGTAGCCGCCGTCGGCCTGGGCGACCGCGCGGCCGAGCTGGCGGCCGGTCAGCGAGATCAGCGTGACGGCGGCCCGGGGCACCGGGGCGCTCTCGGCGCCGCGGACGAAGCCGTGCACCGGGACCCCGCCGCCCGCGGGGGCGGCGGCCGGCTCCCGCGGGGCCGCCGTGGCGACGGCGGCCGGCCGCTGGGTGCCCTCGGGACCGGTCTCCGTGGTGGCGGCGGCCGTGGCCCAGCTGGGCACCTTGTCCTCGGCCGGGGCCGCGAACTGGTCGGCGGCCGCGAGGGGGGCCTGCTCCTGGGCCTCGGCGACGGCCGGGGCCGCCACCGGGTCGACCGGCGCCGGCGCGCCCTCGGCGGCCTGCGAGAGACCGCCCCGGGTGCGCAGCGGGACCTCCTTGATGAACAGCGTGATCAGGAAGGCGATGGCGGCCATGCAGCCGGCGATCAGGAAGATGTCGGCGATGCCGTGCCCGTAGGCGCTCTCGATGACCGTGCGCAGCGGCGCCGGGAGCTTGGCGACGTCCGGGATGGTGCCGGTGGACGAGCCGCCCATGGCGGCCTGGTACTTCGGGTCGAGTCCGGCCAGGCCGTCCTTGACGTAGTCGGTGATCCGGTGGGCCAGGACCGCGCCGAGCGCGGAGACGCCCACCGCGCCGCCCAGCGAGCGGAAGAAGGTGACCGTGGAGCTGGCCGAGCCGAGGTCGCTCGGGTCGACCTGGTTCTGCGTGCACAGCACCAGGTTCTGCATCATCATGCCGATGCCGAGACCCAGCAGGGCCATGAAGATCGCCATCTTCCAGTACGCCGTGTCGTACCGGATGGTGCCCAGCAGGCCGAGGCCCGCCGTCACCAGCACGCCACCGCTGACCAGCCACGCCTTCCAGCGCCCGGTGCGGGTGATGAACTGCCCGGAGACGGTGGAGGAGACGAACAGACCGCCGATCATCGGGATGGTCAGCACACCGGACATGGTCGGGGTCTTGCCCCGGGCCAGCTGGAAGTACTGGCTGAAGAAGACCGTGCCGGTGAACATCGCGACACCGACGAAGAGCGAGGCGAGCGACGCCAGCGTGATCGTGCGGTTGCGGAACAGCCGCAGCGGGATGATCGGCTCGGCGGCCCTGGACTCGATCAGCGCGAACAGCAGGCCGAGGAGGATCGATCCGCCGACCATGACGGCGGTCTGCCAGGACAGCCAGTCGTACTTGTCACCGGCGAAGGTGACCCAGATCAGCAGCAGCGAGACGGCCGCGGCGATCATGGTCGCGCCGGCCCAGTCGACCTTCACGTCCCGCTTGACGACGGGCAGGTGCAGGGTCTTCTGGAGGACGATCAGGGCGAGGATCGCGAAGGGCACGCCGACGTAGAAGCACCAGCGCCAGCCCAGCCACGAGGTGTCGGTGATGACACCGCCGAGCAGCGGGCCGCCGACGGTGGCGACGGCGAAGGTGGCACCGAGGTAACCGGAGTAGCGGCCACGCTCGCGCGGGGAGATCATCGCGGCCATGACGATCTGCGCCAGGGCGGACAGACCGCCGACGCCGACACCCTGGACCACGCGGCAGACGATCAGCATGCCGGGGTTCTGCGACAGGCCGGCGGCCATCGACGCCACGACGTAGATGATCAGGGCTATCTGGACGAGCGCCTTCTTGCTGTACAGGTCCGCCAGCTTGCCCCACAGGGGGGTCGAGGCGGTCATCGACAGCAGGGCGGCGGTGACCACCCAGGTGTAGGCGGACTGGCCGCCACCGAGGTCACCGATGATCTTCGGCAGGGCGTTGGAGACGATCGTGGACGACAGGATCGCCACGAACATGCCGAGCAGCAGCCCGGAGAGCGCCTCCATGATCTGCCGGTGCGTCATCGGAGCGCCGTCCGGGGAGCCGCCCCCGTGCTTGGCGTGAGCCCGCACACCGGCTGGTGTGGTCGTTGCCATGGGCTTCCTTTACTTACGTGCTTGCGGGTGTACGGGTGGTCTCTTCGATCACGGGCCCGGGGATCCGGACCGGCGTGGACCGGCAGTCGCCGAAGCTGTCGCGGAGCCTGGTCATCAGCCGGATGAGCTGGCCGACCTCGTCGTCGGTCCAGTCGCTCAGCCGCTCCGCCAGCAGGTGCGTGGTGCGCCGGGACAGGTCGTCGAGCCGGTCGTTCCCGGCGGGCGTCAGGCGCAGGATGCGCGAGCGCTTGTCCGCGGGGTCCGGCAACCGGTCGATCCAGCCGCGCGCGGCGACGTGTGCGACATGCCGGCTGGTCACCGACAGGTCCACGGCGAGCAGCTCGGCGAGCTTGCTCATGCGCATGTCGCCGTGCCGGCCGAGCAGCGTCAGCACGGCGGCGGATCCGGCCGGGCAGTCGGGCGGCAGGATCCGCCCCATGTCCCTCTTCACGGCGCCGATGGCGCTGAGCTGACGCGCCAGCTCTTCGTACTGCGCGCGCTCGGCCATCACACCTCCCGTAATCGTTGCTTGGGGCAACCATAAGTTCGGTTGGTTGCTGAAGGCAAATAAATCCGGGGTCGACGGCGCAAAAACTTGGCAAAGGCAAGTATTGCGACCGTAAACACGCAGGTGAAGGGCGGGAACGCGGGTTCCCCGGCCCGGGGGCGGCGGCAGCGGTCGCCGGGGCGCCGTCCGGGGCGCACGGCACCACCGGACCAACAGCACAAACAGGCCCCCCACTTGGGCAGGGGCCCGCGTCTTCGCTAGGGTCTCGGCCCATGGCTAACACCCAGGGCCCCCAGGGCAACCACGACCCCGCCGGCAGCACCCAGATGTTCCGCGCGTTCGTCGACGAGGCCGCCCCTCAGGCGAGCCAGCAGCCGCAGGCGGCCGCCGGTCCGCGGGTCGGCCTGATCATCGGCGTCGTCGTCGCCGTGCTCGTCGTCGCGGCCGTCGCCTGGCTGGCGCTCAAGTAGCGCTCATCGCTCAGGCAGCGCCCGTACGGGACGGCGGGCCGGGCCCGGTGCGCGGCCGTCCGGCGGGCGGTACGCCACGGCCCGGCCCGGCGGACAGCACGACCCGGCGGTACGGCACAGGTCGCGCCGCCCGGCGGACAGCACGACGGCCGCCGACGCGCCGCGTGGGCGCCTCGGCGGCCGGTACGGGCCGCGGGACCGGGGTCCGGGCCGGACTCAGTCCGAGATGAGCCCCTCGCGGAGCTGGGACAGCGTCCGGGTCAGCAGCCGGGAGACGTGCATCTGCGAGATGCCGACCTCCTCGCCGATCTGCGACTGCGTCATGTTGGCGAAGAAGCGCAGCATGATGATCCGCCGCTCACGGGGCGGCAGCTTGGCGAGCAGCGGCTTGAGGGACTCGCGGTACTCCACGCCCTCCAGCGCCGTGTCCTCGTAGCCGAGGCGGTCCGCGAGCGAGCCCTCGCCGCCGTCGTCCTCGGGGGCCGGGGAGTCGAGCGAGGAGGCCGTGTACGCGTTGCCCACGGCGAGGCCGTCGACGACGTCCTCCTCCGACACGCCCAGCACGGTGGCGAGTTCGCCGACGGTCGGGGAGCGGTCGAGCTTCTGCGACAGCTCGTCGCTGGCCTTCGTCAGCGCCAGGCGCAGCTCCTGGAGGCGCCGGGGTACGCGCACCGACCACGAGGTGTCGCGGAAGAAGCGCTTGATCTCACCGACCACCGTCGGCATCGCGAAGGTCGGGAACTCCACGCCGCGTTCGCAGTCGAAGCGGTCGATCGCCTTGATCAGGCCGATGGTGCCGACCTGGACGATGTCCTCCATCGGCTCGTTGCGCGAGCGGAAGCGGGCGGCGGCGTAGCGGACGAGCGGGAGATTCAGCTCGATCAGGGTGTCCCGGACGTAGGCACGCTCGGGGCTGTTCTCGTCGAGCACGGCGAGCCGCAGGAACAGGGAGCGGGACAGGGTGCGGGTGTCGATGGCCTCCGGGGCCTCGAACGCCGGTGCCGGTGCCGGGACGGCCGGAAGGGCCGCCACGTCGTCGAGGGCGTCGATCGGTTCGAGCGCCGGGGAAGGCGCCTCGCCCTTGGTGAGCGTGAGCACCTCGGAGCTGCCCTGTTCTGCGGACATGCCACCCCCTCTGGGTCGCGGGACGGTCGTGGCGGCGTTCTCTGACGAGGAGAACATCAGCCTTCACCTGAATACCGGAGCCGGAGCCACGGCAAACGCGCTTCCCGCAGAATGTCACATGTCGGCAACGCGCTGTAGTGACATGTCGACATCGACGACATGAATCAGCCCTGGCAGAAAGGGGTCTGACGGTCTTTCGGGGGAAGATGACGGGATCCGCCCTGGTGAGCGATTCGCTCGTGACGGTTACGCCTCGATCCTGTTTGCGGACCGCAGCCGCTGGAAGCTGCGCGCGAGCAGCCGCGAGACATGCATCTGGGAGACGCCGAGCTCCGCACTGATCTGCGACTGGGTGAGATTGCTGTAGTAACGCAGCAGCAGGATGCGCTGCTCGCGCTCGGGGAGCTGGACGAGCAGATGGCGGACCAGGTCGCGGTGCTCGACGCCGTCCAGGGCCGGGTCCTCGTAGCCGAGCCGGTCCAGCAGTCCGGGCAGCCCGTCGCCCTCCTGGGCCGCCTCCAGCGAGGTCGCGTGGTACGACCGGCCCGCCTCGATGCAGGAGAGCACCTCGTCCTCGCCGATGCGCAGCCGCTCGGCGATCTCGGCGGTGGAGGGGGAGCGGCCGAAGGCGGTGGTCAGGTCCTCCGTCGCGCTGTTGACCTGCACCCACAGCTCGTGCAGCCGGCGCGGGACGTGGACGGTGCGGACGTTGTCGCGGAAGTACCGCTTGATCTCGCCCACGACGGTCGGCATCGCGAAGGTGGGGAACTGCACGCCCCGGTCCGGATCGAAGCGGTCGATGGCGTTGATGAGCCCGATCGTGCCGACCTGGACGACGTCCTCCATCGGCTCGTTGCGGGAGCGGAAACGGGCGGCCGCGTAGCGCACGAGCGGGAGATTGGCCTCGATGAGCGCCCCGCGCACGCGGGCGTACTCCGGGCCGCCCGGCTCCAGCTGCTTCAACTGGGCGAAGAGCACCTGGGTGAGGGCCCGGGTGTCGGCACCGCGCCGCTTCTCGGGAGGTGTGGCGGCCGGTGCGGAGGGCGCGTCCGCCGACTGGGCGGAAGCTTCCTCCTGGGGCGGCGCAGTACTGGCCGACACGGTCAACGCCACCTCTTCGTCGATCAACTCATCCGTCAAAAGCGGTCATAGCATCACAAGACAGGCGCTAAGTGTTCAAGCACCGCATATGCACGTGTTGAGGGATGAATTAGTGCATCAGGTGTGTGTGGCGGCGCGTGCGCCAGGTGTGCGCGGACACGACGAAGCCCCGCACCGCTCGGGTGCGGGGCACGGCGGGGGCCACGGGGCCGGGGAAGGGCCCAGGGGGGCCGTACGGGGCCGTACGGCTAGAACTCGTAGTCCGCGATCACCCAGGTGGCGAACTCCCGCCACAGGGCCACACCCGCCTGATGGGCCGGGTGCTCCAGATAGCGCTTCAGGGCGTCCGCGTCCTCGACCGCCGAGTTGATGGCGAAGTCGTGGGCGATGGGCCGGTCGCTGATGTTCCAGCCGCACTCCCAGAAGCGCAGGTCCTCGATCTGCTCGCCCAGGGCGCGGAACGCCGCGACACCCTCCACGACGCGCGGATCGTCGCGCCGGACGCCCTCGTTGAGCTTGAAGAGGACCAGGTGGCGGATCATCACTTTCCTCCGTTCGCGGCCCAGGTCATGAAGTCGCCGATGGCCTTGGCGGCGTTCGATATGCCCTCGAAGCCTATCTGGACGTAGTCGGCGGCCTTGGCCGGGTCGGTGATGACCACGTACAGCACGAAGACCACGAGCACATAGACGACGATCTTCTTGGCGTTCACCGCCACCGTCTCCCCCTGTCGCTGGTTGCCCCTGCCGCCGGCCGCCCCGTCGTCGACCGCCGCGCGCCGAGCGCTGTCGATGATCGCACGATAGTTGCACGAAGGGCCCCGTCCGACGGACGGGGCCCTTCTCAAGCGGTAGCGGAGGGATTTGAACCCTCGGTGACTTGCGCCACACTCGCTTTCGAGGCGAGCTCCTTCGGCCGCTCGGACACGCTACCGAGAGAGACCTTACAACACCCGGGGTCGTGGACCGAAATCCGTTTCCCGGGGCCCGGCGGGACGGGGCGGGACGGGCTCAGCGGGTCCGGAAGAAATCCGTGAGGAGCCCGGCGCACTCCCTGGCGAGCACGCCCTCGACGACCTCGGGCCGGTGATTGAGCCGCCGGTCGCGCACGACGTCCCAGAGCGATCCGGCGGCGCCCGCCTTCTCGTCCCGGGCGCCGTAGACGACCCGGTCCACCCGGGCCAGGACGGCGGCTCCCGCGCACATCGTGCACGGCTCCAGCGTGACGACCAGCGTGCAGCCGGACAGCCGCCACTCGCCCGTCCGCGCGGCGGCCCGCCGCAGGGCGAGGACCTCCGCGTGGGCGGTCGGGTCGCCGGTCGCCTCACGCTCGTTGTGCCCGGCTCCGAGCACCGTCGTGCCGTCGCCGGACAGCACGACGGCACCGATCGGGACGTCGCCGCCCCGGACGGCGAGCCGGGCCTGCTCCAGAGCGAGCCGCATCGCCCCCCGCCAGGGGTCGCGGACAGGGTCGGGGGCGGTCCCGCAGCGCTCCGGGTGGTCGGGATGGTCGGGGTGGTCCGGGTGGTCGGACCGGTCAGTGGATCCGGGGTGGCCGGGCCGACCGGGGGATCCGGACCGGCCGGGACGTGGCGCGCCGGCCGGTCCGTGCGGTCCGGACGGGCGCGGTGTGCCGTCGGGCCGGGGCGGGTGCGGGGTCAGCGGACGGTCTCCAGCACCTCCGAGGCGCCCAGGACCTCGGCGATCGCACCCAGCGCGTCCTCCGCGTCCAGGGCGCGCAGCTCCTTCTCGCCGATGCCAAGGTCGTCGAGGATCTCGGCATCGCCCAGCGGGCTGTGCGTGATGGCCTCGGCGGCACCGGGCTCCTCCTCCTCGTCGTCGGCGGAGGAGGGCTCGCCGTCCTCCGTGCCGTCGAGGTCGAGGGCGTCGAGATCGGGGCCGTCGTCACCGGGATCCCGGCCGAGCAGTTCGTCGGTGAGCAGGATCTCGCCGTACGAACTGCGGGCCGCGGCCGCGGCGTCCGACACGTAGATGCGAGGGTCCTCCTCGCCGTCCACCCGGACGACGCCGAACCAGGCGTCCTCCTGTTCGATGAGGACGAGCACGGTGTCGTCCTCGGCCGAGGCCTCCCTGGCCAGGTCGGCCAGGTCGGCGAGCGTCTCCACATCGTCGAGCTCCGTGTCGCTCGCTTCCCACCCGTCTTCGGTGCGCGCGAGCAGTGCGGCGAAGTACACCGTGACTCTCCCACTGGTCATAGGCGTGCCGGTTGGGGGTCCCCCCGGCGGAGGTCGTGGGCGGGAAGAAGCTGGGCTCCGAGCCCCACCCACTCGGAATCGTGGCAGAAACAAGGCGATCAGGGGACGTCTTCGGCTCCCTGTGTCCGGCTCTTTTGCGGCTCGTCGGTAAAGGACTCACCAGCGCACTCGTTGCCGCCACCTGCGGATCGTACGCGGCATTGCCCGGCAGTCACGAAGGTCCGCCCCGGAACGTCGGCCCGGGTTTCCGTCTCGCCCCGGCTTCCCCAGGGCTTCGCCCGTACTTCCCCGGGGCTTCCGCGGAGCTTCCGCGGACCGGTGGGCGGGCGCCCGCCGGTCGCGCGCTACCAGCGGAACGTGCGCATCCGCATCGCATGCCGCAACCGGGCGGCCTTGGCCCGCCGGGGCTGGACGCGGTCGCGCAGCTCGCGGGCCTCGGCGAGATCGCGCAGGAACTGGGCCCGGCGGCGCCGCCGCTCGGCCTCCGTGTCGGCGCCCGGGTCGGTGTCGGTGCCGCTGTCGGCGCTGGTGCCGGTGCTGGTGCCGGTGGTCATGGTGGCGCGGCTGCCGGTGAGAGGGCTGGTGATCGGGCCCGTGCCCGGTCGGCCAGTCGGTCCGCCAGTCGGTCCGCTCGTCGGTCCGCCGGTGGGTGTGGTGCCGTCCGGGTCCGCGGGGTCCGGCTCCCGGCGCGTGCTCCTGCGGCGTACCGCCGCCGTGGCCGCGCTCCTCGGCCGCTCCGCCGCCGCTTCGGGCCGCTCGCCCGGCGACGGTCGCTTGCGGGTCTGCCGGTCAGCCATCGGTCACCACCCCAGTTCCGTCCCTCCCACTTTCCCCCGGACGGCGGGTTTGATGCCACGACGGTGCCGGAGGGGGCGGGCGCGCCCGCCCCCGGTGCCAGGACGGTGGCGGGCGGGCGGGCGCGCGGAGCGCCCGGTTACTGTTGGCACATGCGTCTCCACGTCGTCGACCACCCCCTGGTCGCCCACAAACTCACCACGCTGCGCGATAGGCGCACCGACTCCGCGACCTTCCGCCGGCTGGCCGACGAGCTCGTCACCCTGCTCGCCTACGAGGCGACCCGGGACGTGCGGACCGAGCAGGTCGACATCGCCACGCCGGTCGCGCGGACCACCGGCGTCAAGCTCTCCCACCCGCGCCCGCTGGTGGTGCCGATCCTGCGCGCCGGACTCGGCATGCTGGACGGCATGGTGCGGCTGCTGCCCACCGCCGAGGTGGGCTTCCTCGGCATGATCCGCAACGAGGAGACGCTCCAGGCGTCGACGTACGCCACCCGGATGCCGGAGGACCTCTCCGGCCGTCAGGTGTACGTCCTCGACCCGATGCTCGCCACCGGCGGCACGCTGGTCGCCGCGATCCAGGAGCTGATCAAGCGGGGCGCCGACGATGTGACCGCGGTGGTACTGCTGGCCGCCCCCGAGGGCGTCGCGGTCATGGAACGCGACCTCGCGGGCACCCCGGTGACCGTCGTGACGGCGTCGGTCGACGAACACCTGAACGAGCAGGGCTACATCATCCCGGGCCTGGGCGACGCGGGCGACCGGATGTACGGGGCGGCCGAGTAGGACCCCGCTGCCGGTCCCGCCCTCCGGCCGAAGAAACCTTCTGCCGAAGGAACCTCCGGCAGAAGGAAACTCGGGTCGAAGGCACCTCGGGTCGAAGGCCCCCCGGTCGAAGACGATCCCTCCGGCCGCCGACCGGACGACGCCGTCGTGCCGTCCTGGTCGGCGGGGACGCCGGGCGGCAGGGCGGGTTCCGCCGGGCGGCCGGGCTCGGCGAGCCCGCGGTGGCGGCTCCCGGTCTCAGCAGCTCTTCTGCGAGGCGCCGGGCGTCGGCCGGGGCGCGGCCAGGGCGGTCAGCGCCTTCTCGGCCGCCTGCTGCGGCGCCAGTTGCTTGAACGCGTCGCCGATGATCAGGTCGACGTCGGCGCCCTTGCGCGTGTCGGTACGGCTCTCGGCCCCCGGGAGCTGGGTGCCGAGCACCGGCAGCGAGCCGTCGAGGGCCGGTGCGGCGCCGAGCAGCATCCCGGCGCCCTTGACCTTCTTGTCGTACTCCTTGGGCGCGTTGCCCACCTTGCCGATGCGGAAGCCGCGCTTCTTCAGCTCGTCCGCCGTCTGCTTGGCCAGTCCGCCGCGCGGGGTGGCGTTGAGGACGTTGACGGTGATCCCGCCCGGCTTGGGCAGCGCGTGGGCCGTGGCCGCCGGGGAGGGGCCCGTCCGGGCCGCCGCGCCGGTCGCGCAGTGCGTCCCGCCGCCGGCCGCGGCCGCCTTGTCGCCGCCGCCCGTGAAGACGTCGATGAGCTGCAACGTGCCCCAGCCGGCCACTCCGAGCACGACGACGGAGGCGGCGACCGCGGACACGAGCTTGCCGTGCCGCCGGGGCCGGCGCATCCGCGGGTACTTGTTCCCGGTGATCCGGTACTTCCCGCCCATGCCGGGGGGAGTCAGCATGCTCATGGGCGCAGCGTAGTGCGCCGGGGCGACGATTCCTACCAGATGATCATTCGATATCGCCCAGGAGAACCCGAAAGGTCCAAACCGATGCCGGAGGCCCGTCCGGGCCCGGGTGCCGGTGCGGAGCCGACCCGGGGTCAGCCCAGTTCGAGCACGCGCGCGTGCAGGACCTGGCGCTGCTGGAGCGCCGCCCGTACCGCGCGGTGCAGCCCGTCCTCCAGATACAGGTCGCCCTGCCACTTCACGACGTGCGCGAAGAGGTCGCCGTAGAAGGTCGAGTCCTCCGCCAGGAGGGTCTCCAGGTCGAGCTGCTGCTTGGTCGTCACGAGCTGATCGAGGCGGACCGGGCGCGGCGCGACGTCCGCCCACTGCCGGGTGCTTTCCCGGCCGTGGTCGGGGTACGGCCGGCCGTTTCCGATGCGCTTGAAGATCACACGGAAAGCCTACCGGCCCGGAGCTTCCGGGCGCAGCCTCGGCAGCGCAGTGCGACGCTGGAAATGCCATGGCAAACCCGGGCGAATCGGTAACCGGGGCTGAACAGGGGCTTGAGATGAGCGACAGCGAGACGGCGCCCGGCGCGCCGAAGCCGCCGGGGGACGACACCCGGATGCCGCCCGAGGCCGGGCGGATCGCCTCCGGATACGCCTTCGCCGGTCCCGCCCTCGACCTGGGCGCCCTCCTCTGGGACGGCCGCTGCCTGCCCGGCGCCCGGATCCGGGTCCCGCTGCCGATGCTCAACCGCCACGGCCTGGTCGCGGGCGCCACCGGCACCGGCAAGACCAAGACGCTCCAACTCGTCGCCGAACAGCTCTCGGCACAGGGCGTGCCCGTCTTCCTGGCCGACGTCAAGGGCGACCTGTCCGGCATCTCGGCGCCCGGCACGCCCGGCGACCGGATCGGCGCGCGCGCCGCCGAGGTGGGCCAGGACTGGGCACCGGCCGGTTTCCCCGCCGAGTTCTACGCGCTCGGCGGCATGGGCCACGGCGTACCGGTGCGCGCCACCGTCACCAGTTTCGGCCCGGTCCTGCTGTCCAAGGTGCTCGAACTCAACCCGACCCAGGAGCAGTCGCTCGGCCTGATCTTCCACTATGCCGACACCAAGGGCCTGGAGCTGATCGACCTCAAGGACCTCAGGGCGGTCGTCGCCTTCCTGACCTCGGAGGAGGGCAAGCAGGAGCTGCGCGGCATCGGGGGCCTGTCGACCGCCACGGCGGGAGTGATCCTGCGCTCCCTCACCGCCTTCGAGGCGCAGGGCATGGCGGACTTCTTCGGCGAACCGGAGTTCGACACCAGCGAGTTCCTGCGCAGGGCCGACGACGGGCGGGGCATCGTCTCCGTCCTCGAACTCCCCGCCGTACAGGACCGGCCGCGGCTCTTCTCGGCGTTCCTGATGTGGCTGCTCGCCGACCTCTTCCACGATCTGCCGGAGGTCGGCGACGTGGACAAGCCCGAGCTGGTGTTCTTCTTCGACGAGGCGCATCTGCTGTTCAACGGCGCCTCCAAGGCGTTCCTGGAGTCGGTCACGCAGACCGTGCGGCTCATCCGCTCCAAGGGCGTCGGCGTCTTCTTCGTGACCCAGACCCCCAAGGACGTGCCCGCCGACGTCCTCGGCCAGCTCGGCAACCGCGTCCAGCACGCGCTGCGCGCCTTCACCCCCGACGACCAGAAGGCCCTGCGGGCGACGGTGAGGACCTTCCCGGACTCGGCGTACGACCTGGAGGAGGTCCTGACCGGGCTCGGCATCGGGGAGGCGGTGGTGACGGTGCTCAGCGAGAACGGCGCGCCGACCCCGGTGGCGGCCACCCGGCTGCGGGCGCCCGAGTCGCTGATGGGCCCGGTCACCGGCCCGGACCTGGACCGCGCGGTACGGGAATCCCCGCTCCACGCACGTTATGCACAGGCTGTGGACCGGGAGTCGGCGTACGAGAAGCTGACGGCGGCTCAGGCCGCTCGGGCGGCGGAGACCGGGGCCGCGCAGCCGTCTCCGTCCCCGGGGCGGGAACCGGAGCGCCCGCGCGGCGGCGGCCGGGGCCGGGACGCCGGGGCGGAGCCCTCGGTCATCGAGCAGGTCGTGGGCAGCGGCGTCTTCCGGTCCCTGGCCCGGTCGGTGGGCACCCAGCTCGGCCGGGAGATCACCCGCTCCCTCTTCGGCACGGCCCGCAGAAGGCGCTGAACGGGAGCCGTACGCCTACGCCGCCGTACGCCTACGCCGGTGCCGGTGCCGACGGCGGACCGGGCGCCGATGTCCTCGGCGCCCGGTCCGCCGGACAGCGCTCGGAGGGTGGTCAGACGGTGCGGGGCACCTGCTGCGCGTGCCCGCGGATGCGGAAGGCGGTGACGATCTCCATCACGCCGACCACGATCAGCCACCAGCCGCCGATCAGGGTGAGCACCGCGACCGACTCCAGCGGGGAGTCGATCAGGACGATCCCGGCGATGAAGGTGAGGACGCCGAGGAAGATCTGCCAGCCGCGGGCCGGTGCCGTGCGGTCGTGGATCGCGGCGATCGTCTGCGTGATCCCGCGGATCAGCCAGCCGATGCCGATCCACAGGGCGAGCAGCAGGATCGACTGCATGGCGCCGCGGAAGCAGAACAGGCCCAGCAGGATCGACAGCGCGCCGCTGGCGAAGGCCAGCACGCGCAGGGCCGTCGACTTGTGGGTGCCGAAGGCGGATACCAGCTGGAGCACCCCGCTGACCACGAGGTAGACGCCGAAGAGGACCCCGGCGACCAGCAGCGAGGCGCCCGGCCAGAGCAGGACGAGGATGCCCAGGACGAGCGCGGCCACGCCGGTCACCAGGACCGCCTGCCAGGCGGCCCGGGACAGGAAGTGGAGCGGCCCTTCCAACGGGGGCTCGTAGGGCCCTTCCGGGCTCTCTGACGCAGGGGGCGCCCCCGGGGTCGTCCGGGGGTCGCGCATCGCGTGGACGCGGCGGTCGTCGTCTCCCGGCCCGCCGGGGCCGACGCTCGGTGGCTCGGTCATGGTCCATGCTTGGACCGGCCGCGGCCGGGCCGCCACCGCTGTGGGCCGTTCGGGTGACAGCGGGCCGCATTGCCGCAGCCTGCACCCCCGCGGCCCGCACTGCCGCCCATGGCCCGCGCCGGTCCGCCGTGCCGGTCCGCCGTGCCGGTCACTTCCCGGTGGTCTCCGCGGTGCTCTTCGCGGCCTTGGCGGCCGCCTTGATCTCCTGCTTGTGCGCCCGCACCTTGGCCAGCGACTCGGGCCCGGTGATGTCGGCGACGGACCGGAAGGACTCCGCCTCGCCGTACGGACCCGCGGCCGCCCGCCACCCCTCGGGGCGGACGCCGAGCTGCTTGCCGAGCAGCGCCAGGAAGATCTGCGCCTTCTGCTTGCCGAAGCCGGGCAGCGCCTCCAGGCGGCGCAGCAGCTCGGGCCCGCTGTCCACGTCCCGCCAGAGGGCCTCGGGGTCACCGTCGTAGTGCTCGACGAGGTACTGGCAGAGCTGCTGGATCCGCTTGGCCATCGAGCCCGGGTAGCGGTGCACGGCCGGCTTGTCCGACAGCAGCCGGCCGAAGGTCTCCGGGTCGAACGCCACGATCTCGTGCGCGTCCAGATCGTCGGTGCCCATCCGCCGGGCGATGGTCTCCGGTCCCTTGAACGCCCACTCCATCGGGATCTGCTGGTCCAGCAGCATCCCGATCAGCGCGGCGAGCGGACTGCGGCCGAGGAGGGCGTCGGCTTCGGGGTCCTGGGCGAGGTGCAGGGTGACGTTCATGTCCCGATGATCGCCCGCCGCGCGGCCGCCCGCACCGGCGGTGATCAATTCGAGTGGCCGGTCCTTTTTATTCGTGTTCCGTAACTTCGCATATTCCAGGTGCGTTATGCCGGTGTCGCGCCACCTGGCCCACGGAGAAAAATCATGTGGAACGCCACTCTCTGGACGCTGATCGCGTGTGCTTCCCTCTGCACCGCCGGGTCCATTCTCGTACCGCCCTACCAGTGCAGAATGTGGCGGGTCGACAGCGACGAATTGCGCCGCCGCAGGCTCATGGTCGCCGTACTGAAAAACAATACCCGGACGCCCGAGGGCGACCCGGCCGTCGAGGGGCCGTCGCCCGACGCCCATCTCGTCGGGTGAGCGGATGAACCATCCGATCGCACATATAGGTCTAATCAGGGAATTCCTTCACCCGTTTGCCGCGCATCCGGGGAAGTCGGGTGGCGTTAGGTGGGATATGACGAAGGCATCCAGGGAAGGGTACTTGGGTCTGCTCGTGGGCCGCGAGCGTCAGGACGCGAGTGCCACACATGCGGTGACGTCGGGTCCCGACCCCCGTCTGGCCGCCCCTCCCATGCAGCTGACGGCCACCGCTCACACCTCTCTGGCCAGGAGGAACAGGACCGGTCCGCCGGTCGCACCGGTCGCGCCGAAGGCGACCGAGTCGCTGCTGAGGGAGTTCCTGGACGCGATGAGCGCGCTCGAAGCCGATCTCGCCCGCCGCTGGGTCGGCTCGGAGAGCCGGACCGTCTTCTCGCGATCCGAATAGCCGGGCCGCCGCATGTATGACGAACGTATGGGCGGGCGCTCAGGCTATTCCGCTGATTATCCCTACGCGGAGCCGGACGGTTTCGCGGAACCCCGCCCTCGTGGCGGCACCGGTCGCCACCGGGCCCCCTCCGCGTTCTTCTCCGGCCCCCTCGGACCTCTGGTGCCCCCGGACTCGGCGTGGGACCCGGCCGAGGAACTCGCTTTCATGCTCCAGGACGCGATGGAGCACCAGACGCCGCCGCACACTCCCGTGGAGGGCGAGTGGGGCGAGTGGATGCGGGGAGGCACCCGGTCGAACGGATTTCCGGCGGCGACGGAGGACGCCGGAGACGCCGTACGAACGGAAAGCCCGGGTTTCCCGGGAGCCCCGGAAAGCACGGGAGTGCCGGAAACGGCGGGGACCCCGGCGGGCAACGGAATTCCGGCGCGTACGGGCACCCCGGACCACGCGGAGAACGCGGCGGGCACGGCGGGTGCGGCGGGCGCGACGAGTGCGGTCGGGGCGGAAAGCACGGAAAGCCCAGGAAGCGCGGAAAGCCCAGGAAGCGCGGGAAGCCCAGGAAGCACGGAGCAGGTCTCCGGGGCCCTCCGGAACACCCCGTTGGAGAATCTCCAGGAGATCACGGCGGAGCTGCCGCCCCTGCGGGACGCCGCGCGCGGCCACCGGAAGGTGCGGCAGCGCAGGCGGCCGAGCGGCATCCGCGCCGCCAGCCATGTCATCGCGGCCCTCGCGGCGGTCACCGCCTCGGCGGTGAGCTTCTTCGGCGGCATGGTCGCCTACGACCCGCTGCGCATCGTGGCCGTGACCCGGATGCACGGCGGCATCGCCTCCTGGTGGCCGCTGCTGGTCTACGGGCCCTGGTTCGTGGCGTCCCTGTCCGTCCTGCGCGCCGCGCTGCACCGCCGCCGGGCCGTGCACTCGTGGTGCGTGGTGCTGCTCTTCTCGTCCATCGCGATGCTCCTGTGCGTGATCCAGGCGCCCAGGACGGTCATCGACATGTCGGCGGCGGCCCTGCCGGGCCTGGCCTCCCTGGCCTGCTTCCAGCAGCTCGTACGCCAGATCACGCTGACCCGCCCGCCCCGCCGCACGGCGCCGCGCCACCGCGTGCACCGCGTCCCCCGGCCGGACACCGCCGAGACCGAGCCGGCACCCGCCACCCGCACCACACCGGCGGCGGCTTCCCCCTCCTGAGCACCCGGGCGTCCCGGCAGTCACCCTTTCCCGGGGCCTGCCGTGCTCAGGCGCTCACCACGTCCCGGACCGCCGCGAGGAACTCCTCCGTGCGCGGATGGGTCGGATGGGCGGGGCGGGCCAGATAGACCGTGGCGGCGGGCGCGTCGGAGACCGGGACGAAGCGCACCCCCGGGTGGCCGTGGCTCTCGGCCGTGCCCGCCGCGCCGAGCCCGAACGCGGCGCCGGTGGCGATCAGGTTCAGCCACTCGTCCACGTTGCCCACCTCGACCGTCGCCGCCGGACGCCGCTCCGGCGGCCACAGTTCCGGCGAGGCGGTGCCGGTGTCGGGCCACAGGGCCAGCGGGAGGCCAGGGTCCGCGGTCAGTTCGGCCAGCAGCACCCGCTCCCGGTCCGCGAGAGGATGGTCGTCGGGCAGTGCGGCGACCCGGTCCTCCTGGTAGAGGGCCTCGGTGCGGATGCGCGGATCGGCGGGGACGGTGCGCAGCACCGCCACATCGGTGTCGCCGGTGGCCAGACCCGCGGTGCTGTTGTCCTGCCGGACCACGTCGAGCGGCACGTGCGGATGGGCCCGCCGCCAGGAGCGCAGCAGCGGAACGGTCTGCTGCCCGAGCACCGCGCAGGTGTACCCGAGGCGCAGCGGCCGGGAGACGGCACGGGTGTCGGCGAGGGCGGAGTCCAGGTGTGCGAGGATCGCCCGCCCGTGCCCGAGCAGCGTCGTCCCGGCCGAGGTCAGCGCCAGACGCCGGGCGGAACGGTCCACCAGCCGGACGCCGACCCGCGCCTCCAGCTGGGCGATCGTCCGGGACAGGGCGGGCTGCGTCATGTGCAGCCGGGCGGCGGCGGCCGTGACGGTGCCGGCCGCGGCCACCGCGTCCAGGGCCCGCAGATGGCGCAGCTCCACGTCATCGTTCATGCCTGCGGAGCATAGTCCCTGCCCAGACGGCATTTCCGCGACCGATCCCGGGCCGCTAGCGTCGAAGAGGCCCGGACGTCACGGCCTGCTCCCCTCGCTCACTCTCCCTGTCTCCATCCCCCCATCCCCGTATCCCCTGTCTCTGTCCCTCTTCTCATCCCTCTTCTTCTCTTCCATCTCTCTGACACGTATCTCTCTGACACGAAGGACGGTGGCTTGTCGTGAGGATTCTGCTGGTCGGCGCGGGCGGCACGCTGGGCGGCGCGGTGCGCCGGGCACTCGCGGAGCGCGGGCACGAGGTGATCGGTGTGGGCCGCTCGGGCGGCGACGTGAAGGCGGACGTCACCGACCCCGAGGCGGTGGCCCGGCTCTACGCGAGCACCGGCCGCCTGGACGCGGTGGCGGTCGCGGCGGGTGACGCGGTCTTCGGACCGCTGGCCGATCTGACCGCCGAGGACTTCGCGGCGACGTTCCGCGGCAAGGCGCTCAGCCAGATCGAACTGGTCCGCCAGGGCACGCGCCACATCGCGCCGACCGGCTCCTTCACCCTGGTCAGCGGCATCCTCGCCGAGGAGCCGATCGCCTCCGGGGCGGCGGCCTCGGCGGTGAACGGCGCCGTCGACGCCTTCGTGCGCGCCGCCGCCATCGAGATCGCCCCCCAGCGCGTCAACGCCGTGAGCCCCACCGTCGTCGAGGAGTCCCTCCCCGCCTACGGCCCCTTCTTCCGGGGCATGGAAGCCGTCCCCGTCTCCCGCGTGGCCACGGCCTACGTACGCTCCGTCGAGGGCGCCCAGACGGGCCGCGTCTACCGCGTCCACTGAGCCCGGCGGACGCGCGGGCCGACCGTACACCGGCGGGGGCATGTGACGCTTCGCGGCGCCGGAGCCAAGTAGGGGTGTAAGGCAGTGACCCGCTCGTCGCAAGGAGCGCCCGTGCCCACGGAGCACCCGATACCCCCACCTGTATCCCCACCTGTATCCCCGCCGGTACGAGACACCTCCGGGTTCGCCGAGTTCTACCGGCAGAACTTCGACGCGGTCCTCGGCTTCGTCACCCGGCGCACCGACAACGTGCATCTGGCCGCCGACCTGACCGCCGACATCTTCCTGGCCGCGCTGGAACGGGCGGACGGCTACGACGCCAGGCGAGGCACGCCCCTCGCCTGGCTGTACGGCATCGCCCGCAACGTCCTGGCCTCGCACTTCCGCGGCAGCGCCCGGGAGCGACAGGCCGTCTCCAGGATCGCCGGCCACCGGCTGCTGGACGAGCAGGACGCCGCTGCGATCGAGTCGCGCATCGACGCGGACCGCGCCGCCCGGCAACTGGCCGGGCACCACGCCGCGCTGTCCGAGCCGCTGCGCGCCGTGCTGGACCTGGTGGCCGTCGACGGCCTGACCACCCGGGAGGCCGCCCAGGCCCTGGGCATCGGCACCGCCACCGCCCGGATGCGCCTGCACGGGCCCGCAAGGCCCTGCGCAACGCGACCCCGCCGTCCAACCCGTCTCTGAACGCCCTTCTGGAGGCCGCCTCGTGAACGTCCCCGTCAACTTCCAGCAGCGGCTCGGCGACGAACTGGCGGCCCGCGCCGCGGCCCTGCCCGCCTTCTCCCCGGTCCCCGTCCGGCCGCGCCACACCCGCCGTATCGCGGTCACCTCGGTCGGGCTGGCCGCCGCCGTCACCGCCGTCGTCCTGGGTACCCAGGCGGGCAGCGGTCCGGCCGCGCCGCAGGCGGCGTCGGTCGCTCCGCCGACCGCGGACGGCGGTTCCGCGCCCGCCTTCGCCAACGTCGACTACTCGGTGACGGTCCGCCCCGACAAGGTCGTCGCGCTCAAGATCGTCGGTACGAAGCTCTCCGGGCTCCAGTCGGCGCTGCGGCGGGCGGGCCTGCCCGCCGTCGTCCTGACCCCCTCGGCCACCTGCGACTCCAAGGTCACCCCGGTCGACAGCGGCCACCTCGGCGCGGCGATGTCCCTGGACCCGGAGAACGGCCGTGTCGCGCTCCTGGACCCCGGCGCGATCCCGCACGGCGACACCCTGCTGATCGTCGACGAAGCCCCGGGCAGTGCCCTCCACAAGTCCGTGGGCAGCATGGCCTACATGCTGACCAGGCCCGCTCCGAGCTGCTTCCCCACCTCGCAGGTCGACATCGGCACGAACTGACCCCGCCTGTGACCAGGCTATGAATCCCGGCCCTGGAGTGCCTGCCCCGCGATGGCGGCGATCCGCCCGACCTGCTCGCGCAGCCGGACGAGCTCCGCGGTCCGCTGCCGTCCTGCCACGATCTCGGACAGGGCGGCGGCGACGGTCTCCTCAGGGCCGTCGGTGCCGAGCACCTCGGCGGCCCGGCGGAGCAGAGCGGCGTCCACGCTGACCGAGTGGCTCGCCTCCGGCGACGGCGGGACGGTGGACTCAGGGGCGGTGGGTTCGGGGACAGCGGGATCGAGGACAGCGGGCTCCGGGGTCGGCCTGGTCCTGCGGCGGCGCGGAGGGGGCACCGGAGCGGGCGCGGACTGAGCCGGGGGCGGGGACTGGGGCGCTACCGTGCCGGAGCTGCCCAGCACGGTGACCACCGGCTTTCGATAGCAGACCCCTCTCCCCGCCTTGGTCGTAAGGACGACGAGTTCCAGGGCGAGGTCGCAGACGGCCGGACCGTCGACCCGCTCCAGCGCATCCGTCAGGTCGGCGAGCTGCACGGCCAACTGCCACGAGCCGCTCATGAAGCGGAACTCGCCGAGCGAGGGTTCCGCGGCGATCCGGAAGGTGAGGCTGATGGACGGCGACGGGCCGCGCCCTTCCCTGGCCGCCAGCTTCCTGTCCGCGAGCAGCGGCGGGCAGCCGCACGGCCGCCCCTTCTTCTCCTCCGGCGACAGGAACTCCAGGCCGTCGCATCGGTGGACGATCCCCTTGCTGCCCCGGAGCACCATGTGGGACGCCACCGCGTCGGGCCCCTCCAGGAGTACGCGCACGGTCTCCGCCTTCGTCAGCACTTCGTGGGCGAGTGCTTCTCCCCCTTCGTTCGGCTGAGGCCGGCCGCCCAGCAGACCGGCGACGCGGGCGGCCGCCTCCGCGTCGTCGGTCGTGACCCGCCAGGCGTCCAGAGCCTGCGGCCGCCCCTCGGCCACACGCCCCGAGTGAAAGCGACCGACCGGGCCGGGTGTGCTCTGCGTCATTCGTGATCCTCGTCGGAGAGCGGAGAGCGGATAAAGCGGCGGAGGGATGGCCGCGACCGAGACCACCAACGTCGAAGGGCCCCCTGTTTCCAGGGGGCCCTTCGACAACGTGCCCGGTGAGGCACTGGCGGAGGATACGAGATTCGAACTCGTGAGGGGTTGCCCCCAACACGCTTTCCAACTGTCCGCGCGGCCGTCCGGGAGCGATCGTAGGCGTTCGCTGGGCAGGCCAGACAAGGTGCGCGTACGCCGGTGAACGGTGGCGACCGTCGGCGCACTGGACAAAGACCAGGACAACGAGGGGTACCGACAGAACAGGTGGGACAAGGACCCGGCCGGTTCTCAAGAGGGCCACGTCGCCGTACCGGTCTTGTCACCTCCCTGTACCGCTCTTGCGCACGGTGACGACTTCGCCTTGATCGCGGGTGCATGGTCGTGCACCTACTCGGCGCGAGCGGGCTGAAATCGCATGACGGGGGGATACATGATGGGCTACTATCCCACTGTGCGTGAATTATCTGATCAGCTCTCAGAGATTGAGCCCGTGGATGGAAAGCCAACTGCGTTTGGCGTTAAGCGCCAGGTTTATTTGCGTTGCCCTCACTGTGCAATGCATACGTCAATGCAAGTAGTGCATCGCCGGGACCTTCAATCTCTGACTCGAAAGTTCACAGACGGTAAAAAGCAGCACCTCACGCTATTCACTATCACGCTAACCTGTGACTACTGCTCGGCTAACAGTCTATTTCTGTGGACTGCAATAAACCCGACAGAAAAAAAGGCGACTGCACGGTACGAGACTTTCGAACTTTCGCAAGTGTACCCTGAAGCGGAGCCAAAACCGCGCCAAATTTCCACGGATGCGCCGCCATCGGTGCGCGAAGTATTTAGCGAAGCGGCCTTGACTGAGGCGGCTGGGGCTTACCGGCTGGCAGGTGTCGGCTATCGAGCAGTCGTGGAGCAGATAACCAAAGAGCAAGGTGCTACCGGAAGTAATCTGCATAACCGGATCACCTCTCTGGCTGCGCGAGGCGTCTCGCAGAATATCGTGGACGCTTTCCATGAGGCCAGAGTGGTCGGGAACGACGCAGTTCACGATGGGTTGGCGTATTCTGCAGAGGAGATTGCAGACATCGCCGAGTTGATCGATGAGGCCGTGTTCATCCTTTACGTCCAACCGGCACAGCGGGCACGTATGGCGGCGGCACGCGCTGCCAGGCACCTGGCGGCTAAAACTTCCCCGTAAGATATTTACCGAGATGCGCAAAAGGGGAGGGCCTCCTTCCGGCGCCGACCGACCGTTCCCACCTAGCCCTTGCATGCGAACGGCTGAGCGAACGCGAGAGATCAACTGTAGGGAAGCAGACCTTTCCTGTTTAGTACGTTGACGCACTGTTGATACTTAGCCAGGAACTTATCGCTAGCAGACGTCAAAGCATCAAGCGTCCGCCGATATCGCACATGGTCACCATCTTTCCATTCCGGCGGAATTTCCGTGTACTCGTTATCGGGGTGCCGCACTCTCGGATAGAACATCCCGGAAAATTCTCCGCACAGGAGATCGAGAGACTTCACCAGTTCCTCATGTACGGTCGCCGCCTCCGGATCAAGAAAATCGACGATGTCATCACCGAGCTGCTTCTGTGCCAAATATGCGGCGTTACTGATCCACACTGGAACTCTATGCATTGATAGATTCTTTTGCCCTGCGACCCACTTAGCATCCAGGGGGATCGTCTCGACAAGCCGTGCCGCCTTTGCCTGATCCGGCGTCTGGCTCTGGCTCGCGGAGACAGCGCCTCCAGAACTGCCCGCCGCCCATCCGGCGACAAGCATGCCTTGCAGCTCCGCCCTTGACAGCCACTGCGTTCCATCGCCCGTCCGCAAGGGTACGGCGATAGAAGCTCCACTCGGCCTACCCTTCCGGTCACTGGGACCCGGAACAGTAAAGGGCATCACCCCAACAGGCTGAGCCGGGATATCAATACACAATATCCCCGATTCGTCGCCGCATTCAATCCATTCAACTTGCAGGGCACGCACAGTGGGTGTGATGCGCTCATGGATCAACTTACGATGCTGGTCAACATTGACCAAGGATCGAGGAACCGGCCTGAGCTCTGAAATTATCTCGGTGTCATACTTAGGAACGGTCTTGAAACCGATGAGCAGTAGCCCCCCGCCTGCCGCGTTGGCGAATGCCGCAACATCTTTGACCAACTCTTCGGCTCCACTCGGCTGCGTCAACTGGTAAGGGCCGCTCTTAACGTCCAGCCAAGTACATTCAGGTAACCCCAGGAGTTCGTCATAATTGCGATCGCGTAGCGCATGACGCGCGTCTCCGATGTTCTTTGCCACCATGGGCAACAGTATCCAGCATCAGGTGGTGTACCTCTGCCGTATATCAGTGAAGGGCGTCAGGTGGAGGTACACGTGGAGGTAGACGCGCCGCTGCCCAGCCAGCGGACTCCCACCGGACGACTGCACACCTGCTTGATACTCGCCGACTTTAACGGTCCAGCTCTGCGCCCTGTGCGCTGCCGCTACGCTGGTACGCACCACGTCAGAACGGAGAGTGCTCCGCGGATGGGACCGAAGACGACCAAGGTCTACGAGACGCTTCGCGCGCGACTCGCGGCAGGCGAGTACGCGCCCGGTGACAAGCTCCCCTCAGAACGCACGCTCGTGGAAGAACTCGGCATCGGCCGGACGGCCCTACGGCAGGTGCTCGCCCGTCTCGTCTCCGAAGGACAGTTGGAGGTGCGGGGACGGAGTTCGTACCGGGTGCCGGGCGCGGTGAGCGTTCAGCGTCCGGAAGGGCTGGAACCCTGGCGTATCCATGGCGAGCGCGACGTGTACGACAACCGATGGGTCAGGCTCCAGCTCTGGGACGTGGAGCCGCCGGGGGTGAAGCGGTTCGAGCACCACGTCGTGAGGCTCCACCACGTAGCGGTCACGGCCGTCATTGATGATCAGGACCGGGTTCTGATGATGTGGCGGTACCGATTCGTTCCGCAGCAATTCGGGTGGGAACTCCCTGGCGGCATCGTCGACCAGGGGGAAGACCCGGCGGACACAGCGCTACGGGAGACCGTCGAAGAGACGGGATGGCGACCCAAGTCGCTGGAACACGTCGTGAGCTATCAGCCCATGGTCGGCATGGTCGACTCGCCACACGAGATCTTCGTAGCGCACGGCGCCGAGAAGGTCGGCGAGCCGACCGACCTGGAAGAGGCCAGCCACATCGAATGGGTACCGCTGGCGGACATCCCCGGACTCATAGCCCGCGGTGAGCTGATGGGCTCGGGCACCCTCGTCGCTCTGCTGCACATCCTGGCGGCTCGACGCACGCAGGGACTCACAACCGCGCAGTGAGCATATCGACGCGACGGCGCTGCCGGACCGAACCGGTCCGGCTCGCCAACAGTCGAGCCTGACGCAGGTGCGTACTGGCGTCTTCGTACTCGGCTCGCGTGAGGTGCGCTTGGGCCAGGTCGGCGTGCAAGCCGCCGCGGGCGCGGACGAAGGTCGGGTCCATCACCTCAAGCGCACCGTAGAGACTGGCCACCGCCGACTCCTCCCCGAGTAGGGCGAGCACGTTGCCCTGCCACCGGGCGAGATGCGCGCCGTTCAGGAAGATGCTCAACATGTCCGCGTCCCGATCCTCGGGACCCGACGGAATGACGGCCATGGCCGCATCCAGCGCACGTCGGCAGTCGTCCGGCATGTCGGCGTGGGCGCACATCTCGGCTTCCGCGGCGTACAGCCATGCCCGGAGTCGGGCGGAACCGGCTTGCCCAACGGCGCGCTGAGCCTCCCGCACGAGGTCTACGGCGAGCGCCGGCCGTCCCGCTTCGCAGAGCACGTACGCCTGCTCGCCCATGGCATGGGCAAGATACATGGGCTCGTCAGCGTCGCGCGCCGCGCGCTTGGCAAGTTCGTAGTGCCGCCACGCCCGCTCAACGGCCCCGGAGTCGATTGCCTGCCACGCCGCGAGAGTTGAGGCGCCCGCGAGCGCAAGGGCCACGGGTCGACGGGCGGCCGGCAGCACGGCGAAGTTGAGCGCATCTTCCAGGGCGGACAGGTGGCCGGACATCTGATCGACCAGGGCCGCGGCGCCTCTCTGGCGGTCCATGATCCGCAGTAGCTCGGTCTGGTCGTTGAACATCTTCACCATGGACTGGCTGACGCTGCCGGCCGAATCGATCCGGCTCAGTAGGTCGTCGTAGCCGTCCGCGGCCGGTGCCACGGGCACCGGGTCGGAATCCCGCAGCTCCGCGTCCGTGACGCCGAGAAGCTGACGCAGGATGCGCGCGTACCGGTCGGAGATGGTGCGCTTGCCGTTCTCCCACTCGGACACGTACACCCGCAGACTCGCGGTTGACGCAACGTCTGTGAGGTTCCGTCGGGCGAACCGCTCGATTTCGCGAACCAGTCGTTCCTGCGACCACCCGCGCGCCGTCCGCGCACTCCGAAGTCCCGCACTCACGGGCCCACCTCCCGGCGTTGGTTCCCTCGCACCACCTTGTCAGCATGACGCACGTTGGTGCAGGTCAAAAGGGGTTAACAGGCCGGAAGTTAAGCCCTGTTGGCTACCGGCGCCCCTGCCTCCAGAGGTCTTCTGGAGATGCACCGCGGCGGTTCATCCGCCACCCGAATGAGCGAACCACCTTGACACTGGTGCGCACCAAATGCAGTCTGTTGGTGCGCACCAGATTGCGGGCTGGTCCTGAATCACGGTGTGCGAGGCAGCGCCCGGAAGTACGGCCCGGAGGACGCGCTGTGGAGAACTCAACAGAGTGCCGGCCCAGCCGCATGAACACGTGTGGTCGATGGGTGCGGGTCACCACCCCGACCGCCCATGTCGGGCCGGGTGACCTGCCCGGATCCGCCCCTGCGGGGGCGGTGACTGGCAACGCGTGATCTGAAATCCGCAGAACCTTCGCGGCACCTGCCGCGCTTCGAACCTCAGCCCTTCCGCCGTGCTGGTCGCGGCGGCCGGTTGCCTCCGCTGCTCGTCTCGTACGAGCGGCGCCGAGTCCGCCGAGGCTCTGAACGGGGCCCGTGAGGCGGCCATCGCCGCGTGCGAGCGGCTGACCCGCGAAGCGTCCAAGCTCTTCTGACCCGCCCCCGCACCACATGCCCCGGTCCCGTCCATCTGTGGCGGGGTCGCGAAGGCGCCGGATCGGATCCGGCCCGGGGCACCGGCCGCCCATCGCGCGGCCCGCCGCACCCTCGTGCGGCCATCCCATCCCAACGGCGCGCGGCTCCCGGGGGGCATCCCGGGAGCCGCTGTCGGGCCGTTCCTGTCTGAGAGGAAGAAGACCCAATGGAACACATCGTCACTGTTCAGGACGCTGTTACGGCGTTCGCTCCGTGGATGGAGCCCACGGCGGCTGAGCTGGACGCGATCGAGCGCGAGATGCCGGTGGTCCTGGCGGACGTTGAGCTGCTGGACGCGCAGATCGTCACCCTGGACCGGATCCCGTCCGAGCTGGACGTGCGGCGGATCCGGCGGGCGCGGCGGCGGGCGCTGGCCGCGCGGGTCGCGCTGGTCAACCGCACCCCGGGGGAGGCCGCGTGATGACCCGCGATCTGAGCCGCTTCGAGCGGTGCCGGGTGGCGGCGGCCCGCGAGACGCTGGCCGCCGCTCTGGACGTGGACCTGCTGGACGGGAGCGCCATGGCCCGGATCATCGGCCGGCTGGAGACCGCCCTGCGCGACCTGGTCCACCTGGTCGACGGGGACGGCGGGCAGACGGCCGGGCCGGGGCCGGTGGTGTTCCGGTGCCCGGCCGCGCACCCGGAAGACCCCACCCCCTGTGCCGGGCCGGTCGTCGTGACCGTCCTGGACCGCACGAACGCCGGCGTCGACGGCTGCGAGCACCACGCCGTCAGCCTGCTCGCCTCCGTCACCGGGACCCGGCCCGTCCCCAAGCCGAACACCTCCGTGGGACTGGCCGTGCGCATCTTCCGCGCCGCCGACCACACCCGGCCCTTCCCCTGGCGGGAGGGCCGGTCGTGAGCACCGCGAAGACCCTGACCGCCCCGCAGCGGTTCGTGCTGGGGGCCGCGTTCGTCATCATGGCCGCTGTCGGCGGTATCGGCGGGTACGGCACGTTCAGCAACATCGGGCACGCCTACGGGGCCGGGACCGCGCTGGGTGCGGTCGCGGCCGGTGGGGGTGCCACCGCCGTTCTCGGTCTGGTCCTGCTCGGGCTGACGATGCTGGGCCAGTCCTCGCCCCGGATCGTCCGGCTCGGGCTGTGGGCCCTGCCCGCCGCCGCGTCCGTCATGGCCGCGATGGCAGGACCGGACGCGGGACGGACCGTGATCTACGCCGTGACCCCGATGGGCATGTGCGTCTCCGCCGAGGGCATGGCGTTCCTCGCCCGGCGGATCGTGGTGCACACCGACGGCCGGGACGCCGAGAACGAACGCCGCACCGCCGACCTGGTGCAGGCCCTGGCCTACCACCGGGCCCGCGCCACCCAGCACCCCAGCGACCGCGTCAAGAAGTCGTCGGAGCGCAAGTCGTGGCGGCTGGCCCGCAAGGTCGGGGCCGGGGACGTGGCTCTCGGATCGAGGCTGCTGGAGGTGCAGCGCGTCCGCGTCACCGCGGGCGCGGACGCCGCCCTTGCCTCGATGTTCGGCGGCATCGCCCTCGATCCCGCACCGGTCACGAATGCGGAGGAATCCACTAAGACCGATGCGAAACGGTCTATGGCTGACCTGCCTGAATCGGCGCCGCACCCGGTGGTGACGCTGACCCGGCTGACCGTGCCCGATCCGGTCGCGGTCGACCTGGGCAAGTCGACTCCGCACCTCAAGCCGCTCCCGCCGGCCGACCCTGCTCCGGTCGCTTCGATCGAGCGGCGTGCGGTGGCGGCGGAGTCGACCCGGCCACGCCGCGCCACCGGCCGCGTGCCCGACGCGGCCAAGCCGACCCGACCGAAGCGCACGCCGGATCAGTTGCTTGCCGAGGCACGTCAGGTGGCGGCCGGCTGGCCGGACGCGAAGGTGACCGCCGAGGGCATCCGCCGGACCCTGCGCACGTCCCCGGCCAACGCCCGCATGCTGCGGGACACGCTCCTTGCCGAGCGGGCCGCCGCGACAGTTGAGGCCGCGTGATGGGTGCGTTGCCGGTGTTCCGGTGGCGTCTGGCCCCGGACGGCTACGCCACCCGCCGACAGCTCCGCGCCGCCGGGCTGCGGCCCGGCGGGCAGGACGTGGCCGCGCAGCTCGAACGGCCCCGCCGCCGGCGCGGCCCGCTGATCGCCTATCTGTACCGGATCGACCTGGCCATGCCGGTGCGTCCGATGACGCCCGCCCGGTGGGCGGCGCTGGAGAGGGCGAACACCGCGCGCCGCCGCTGCCCGCAGTGCGGGCGGGATGCCGGATACGTCATCCCCGCCGCGCTCGGCATGTGCACGGGCTGCGCCTTCCCCGAATCTTCCGAGTCTTTGAGGAGTGCCTGAGATGGGCAAGCCCGACACCCGTCGCCTGGACCGTGCGATCCGGGAGACGACCCGCAAGCTGGAAGCGGTGCGGCAGAAGGAGTTGTGGCCGCTGGACGGCCGCGAGCGCCGCACCATCCTCGCCGCCATGGCCGGCGGCTCCGTCTCGGTGCTGCGGGGCCGCGGCACCGACCGCGCCGACCACCGCCTTGAAACGGCCTGGTCCAGTGCCGAGACCCGGCTGATCGCGGAGATCACCGCGCTTCAGACCGAGCGGCAGCGCATCGTGAACGAGGCCGCCGCCGCGAAGTCCGCGAAGAAGTCCTCCGGCTGGTGGTGACTGTGCCCGGCATGGTCACGCCGCCGGGTGAGTGCCCGCAGTGCTGGCAGCACGCCCACGACCGGAGCATCCACCGCAGGCTCAAGCCGCGCGAGGACTGCCCGCAGTGCGTGGACCATATGCGCAACGGCCACCCGTACCTCGTCCCCGGGAAGCGGTCCCGCTGGTGGTGACCGCGCCCGCCCGCGCCGCCGGTCCCGCCGCCTGAGCCCGCGCGGCCGCGCATGTCTCGATCGCCCGGGGCCGCCACGGCTGCCCCGGGCCCCTCATCTTCCGCCCCCTTGGCTGGGGGCAGTCTGGAGTGTGTTCCGTCATGAGCGGAACCGTCGTTCACCTGCACAAAACCCCCGATCCCTCCCAGGAATCTGCCCGTCCGGACCTGACCGTGGTCCCCGACCCGCCCGCCGCACCGGCCGTGCCCCTGTGGGTGCGCTCCGGACGTACGGTCCGCGCCGCCGTCACGCACGAGAACACCCGCACGGCCGCCCGCCTCATGGTCCGCCACGGTCTCTACGTCGCCGGCGGGGCCCGGATCGTCGCGAAGCGGACGTGGGACGGCCGCACCGCTGCCCGGTACGAGCGGATGCTGCGTGCGGCTGAAGCCGCGGGCAACTACGAGGCGGCGGCGGAGTGGGAGGAGCGCGGGCAGCGCTACCGCGAGGCCCGCCACCGGCGCCGTATGGATCTGCTGCACTCCCCGCTCGCCGCCGCCAAGGGCGCCGCTGTCGGCACCGGCGCCGGGATCGGCGGCCTGGTCCTGCTCGGCGTCGCCCTGGCCGTCGCCACCAAGGACCCGGCCGAGGTGGTCACGCCGCTCATGGCCGTGGTCGAGTTCATCAGCCTCATGGTCACGATCGTGCGGGTGGTGTGGGGGCCGCTCATCTCGGTCGGCCCGTTCCTGGCGCTGCTGGCCCTGTGGGCGGTGGGCAGCAAGCAGCAGGCCGCCCCGCAGTGGGCCCTGCCCGCCCACGCCCGGACGGGGGNGGGCGAGCCGATCACGCCGTCGATCGTGGTCAAGGCCCTGCGCGACCTCGGCGTCCCCGCGCTGCGCAAGGCCATCAAGGAGATGGGCGACGCCGGCGCCGCCATGCTCGGCCCCATCACCATCGCCGGATGCGGCGTGGAAGTCGACGTGACGCTTCCCTCGGGGGTGTCCACGAACGAGGTGCAGGGGCGGCGGCGCAAGCTCGCGGAGAACCTGAGCAGGCATGAGCACGAGGTGTTCATCACCATCCCCCAGGCCGCCCGCACGGTGCGCCTGTGGGTCGCGGACTCTGGGGCGCTGGATGAGCCGATCGGCCCGTCCCCGCTGGTCACCGACGAGAGCGCGACCGCGAACTACAAGACGGGTAAGGCGCCGTGGGGGCGGACGCTGCGCGGGGACGCGGCCGAGCTGAGCGTGTATCAGCGCCACCTGCTCGTCACCGGCCGCTCCAACCAGGGCAAGACCGCCGCCCTGCGGGCCCTGGCCCTGTGGCTGGCCCTGGACCGATCCGTTCAGTTCTGGATCGCCGACCTCAAGGGCGTGGGCGACTGGAGCATGTTCGACGGCATCGCCCAAGTCCTCATCGAGGGTCCCTCGGACGACCACGTGATCCAGGCGACCGAGATGGTCGAGGCCGCCGTGGAGGAGATGAACCGGCGCATCGAGATCCGCCGCACCGACCCGGCCGCCGTGTTCGATCCGCTGATCGTGAACGTGGACGAGGCACAGGTGGCGTTCATGTGCCCGGTCGTCGGCGACGACAAGCGGCCCTACGGCGGCGCCAAGGCCACCTCCCGCTATTTCATGGCCGTCCGCAAGATCAACAACCAGGGGCGGGCGGTCGACGTGCTGATGTGGCAGGGCACCCAGGACCCCACCGACCAGAATCTCCCCAAGCTGGTCCGCGAGGGCGCCCACACCCGCGCCTCCCTCGTGCTGGGCACCGAGTCACAGTCCCGGATGGCGCTGGGCGACAAGGCCGTCGATGACGGCGCCGCCCCGCACCTGCTGCGGCAAGGGCTGGACAAGGGCACCCTGGTGGTCGCCTCAGACGGCATCGAGATGCCGGCGGGCCAGTCCTCCATCACGGTCCGCACGCACTTCATCGGCGACGAGGCGGCCGCCGAGATCGCCGCACGGGCCAAGGCCCTGCGCGACGGCGTCACCACCCTGCGCCTCGTCGAACCGGGCGAGGAGCGCGACGCGCTCGCCGACATCGCCACCGTCATCGGTGACGCGCCCCGGCTGCGGACCAACGAAGTCCTCAAGCGGCTGCACTCCCTGGCCCCGCAGGTCTACGGCGACCAGTGGACCAACGACCGGCTCAAGAGCCTGCTGGAAGAGCACGGCGAGGAGCCGAAGAAGTCCCACGGCGTCATGGTCATCCACCGCGATCACGTCCTGCGGGCCCTCGCCAACCGCGATGAGAACGGTTCCGCTTCTGCCGCCGAGTAGCGGGGAGGCACCACCGTCCGGCCCGGGGAGGCAGGGAGAACTCCCCAACCCCCTCCCCGGACCGCCTCCCCCGCGTTGATCAGCGAAAACGCCATTTCGGGGAGGCGGGGAGGCACCCCAGCCCAGGGCCCTGAAACCCCTCCAGAAGCCTCCCGGCAGGGTGTCCCCCCGCCTCCCCCGACCCGTACCGGAAGGGATTCCGCATGCACCCCGAACCCGCACCCCACCCGCCCGTCATCCGGGCCCCGCAGGTCCACCGGCCGACCCCGTTCCCACCCGCCGTCACCGTCCCGGCGCCGCTCGTCGCCGTGCAGCCGGAACAGGTTCCGGCGGTGGCGAGCATCGTCCTGCCGGACGGCCGCGTCATCACCGGCTACGCCGTCAACCCCACCCAGCCGGCCGCCGCGCCCCCGGCCGTCTCCCGCACCGCCGTGAACGTCGCCCTCGCCGGCGTCGGGTTCGGCGCGGTGTGCGGGGGGCTGTTCCTGCTGACCGCGTTCATCGCCGCCCTCACCGCGTTCATCACCCAGCTCATCATCCTCGCCGCCGTCGTCTTCGGCGGCTGGATCGCCGTCCAGGCCCTCGGCACGGGCGGGCACCGGGGCGGGACCACGGTGAACATCCGGCGCGCGGTCTTCAAGCGCAACCACTTCCACGGCTGACCACGACAGGAGACCCATATGTCCGACGAAGAGCAGTACTGCGACGAGTGCGCGTCCTACGGATGCCCCGGTCACGAGCTGTGCGACGAGTGCTCGGGCGACATCTGCAACGAGTGCGGCGGCTGCGACTGCCCTGACTCCGTCTGCCCCGGCTACATCGCCCACTCCACCGGCACCGACCTCTAGCCCCGCCGCACACCGCACGGCGGGGCCCACGACGCCCCCTTCTCAGCGCATCTCGGAGGAGAGATCTTTGATCCGCACTGGAATCGCCACCCGCGAGGGCACCGCCATGGACAACGCTGACGCCGCCAAGGTCTACCGGCTGGCCGACGGCACGGTCGGGGCCGCCGTCGTCGACGGCATCGGCCACGGCCCGCACACCTCCGCCACCGCACCCCTGCTCGCCGAAACGGCTGCCCGCATCTCCGCGCGCCGCGGACCGCTCGCCGGACTCCTCACCGCCTCCGAGCTGATCGCCGACCCGGGCGCTGATGGTGCCGAGGCCGACGCCGTCGCCGTCGCCGCCCGCGCCATCCCCGACGACGACGTCCTCGTCGTCAACTGGACCGGCGACGCCCACGCGTACGGCTGGAACGGCACACGGCTGAACCTGTACACCGACGACCACACCGTCGGCGCCCAACTCCGCGCAAACGGCGTCGCACTGGAGATCTCCCGCCAACACGACAACTGGCTGCGCACCTCGCTCGCGCGGGCCAGCATCGGCACCGTCTACACCGCCGGGATCAGAGACCGCCTGGTCGTGCTCACCTCGGACGGCGCCCACGACCAGATCCCGCCCGAGGAGATGGCGGCCCTCGTGCGCCGGCACGCCGACGACCCGCAGGCCCTCGCCGACGCCATCGTCGGCGCGGCCCGTACCGGCCGGGACGGCTACCGCGACGACGCTACCGCCATCGTCATCCACCGCTAACCGCACGGCCAAGGGCGGCCCCCCATCACGCCAATGAATCGGGGCCGCCCTTGCTTCCACCCAACTGAACAGTGGAGGTCTCCAGCATGACGCAACCCACCCCCGTCCGGCGAGTGCGCGTCCACCGGCCGCGCCTGCTGGACCTGTTCTGCTGCCAGGGCGGCGCCGCGAAGGGCTACGCGGATGCCGGGTTCGACGTGACCGGCGTCGACATCGCCCCGCAGCCCCGCTACCCGTACCGGTTCGTCCAGGCCGACGCCATCGCGTTCGTCCTCGCCCACGGTGCGGAGTTCGACTTCATCCACGCGTCCCCGCCGTGCCAGCACGACACCGCATGCCAGCGCATCCAGGGCAACGCCCACCCCGACCTCATCGCCCCCGCCCGCACCGCTCTGGAGGTGGCTGGGCGGCCGTGGGTGCTGGAGAACGTGGGCGGCGCCCTGCCCAAGCTGCACAGCCCGGTCATGCTGTGCGGGCAGATGTTCGGCCTGGCGAACTACCGGCACCGGTTCTTCGAGCCCGGCGGCGGCTTCACCCCCGCCCAGCCCGCCCACCCCGTGCACCTGGTCCCGCAGGCCAAGATGGGCCGCCCCGTCCCGCCCGGCTGGTACGGGCAGTTCGTCGGGAACTTCTCCGGCGTCGGCCTGGCCCGCCGCGTGCTGGGCGTGCCGTGGATGAACCGCGACGGCATCCGCGAATGCGTCCCCCCGGCCTACACCCAGTGGATCGGCCGCGCCGCCCTCACCCAGCTCGCCCCGGCCGTGCTGGGGGTGGCTGCGTGAGCGCGCGTGTGCTGCCGCTGCGGCGGCCGAACGGGCTGCGGCTGCTGGACCTGTGCTGCGGCGCCGGCGGCCTGTCCATGGGCTACCACCTCGCCGGCTTCGACGTGACCGGCGTCGACATCGCCCCTCAGCCGAACTACCCCTTCCCCTTCGTACAGGCGGACGGCCTGGAGTACTGCGCCCGCTACGGGCACACCTTCGACCTCATCCACGGCTCCTGGCCATGCGAGCGCTACGCCACCGTCACCAGGTGGCGCGGCAACCCCGAAGACCACCCCGACCTGGTCGGCCCCGGGCGGGAGGTCATGCAGGCCACCGGCCGGCCGTGGGTGATGGAGAACGTGCCCGAGACCGCCGCCGCGGGCATCCTGCGGCCGGACTACCTGCTGTGCGGCACCCAGTTCGGGCTCCCCGTCCGCCGCCACCGCGCCTTCGAGACGTCGTGGGGCGGGGGCGGGGACCTGGTCCCGCCCTGCTGGCACCGCCCCGGCCTGCTCGCCTTCGCGCACAAGGGCGAACGCGCCTACGCCGACGCCATGGGCTGCACCTGGATGACCAACCGGGAAGCCCGCAAGGCCGTACCCCCCGCCTACACCCGCTGGATCGCCACCCAGTTCCTCACCCAGAACGGGAGGGCCGCCGCATGAACGAGGACCTGATGCGCACCGCGCTCGCCCTTGCCGCGTCCCGGGTCCCGGTCCTGCCGCTGCGGGTGGGCAAGGTTCCCTTCGGCAACTGCCGCCGCTGCACCGGCAACGCGTGCGGCGGCCGGCCGAACATGAAGACCCCGGGCCCCTGCGCCTGCCCCGGCGTCTGCCACGCCTGGGCCGCAGCCACCACCGACCCGCACGTCCTCACCTCCCCGGCCTGGTCGGCCGCGTGGCGGCGGGCCGCCACGGTCGCCTACCACCCCGGCGCCGTCGGGCTGACCGTGGTCGACCTGGACGACACGGCGGCCATCGACTGGGCCCGCGCCACCCTGCCTCCCACCCGGACCGTGCCCACGACGCGCGGTGAGCACTGGATCTACCGGGGCACCATGACGTCCCACAACGGCGTGCGGCCCGGGGTCGATATCAAGTCGACCATGTCCTACGCCCGGTGGCTCGGCCCCGGCGCCGGTCGCATGGCCGCCCTGCCGGACTCCGTGCGTGCTCTGGCCGTGAAGGAGCCCGCCCCGGCCCGTCCGGCGCCGCACGCCGGCGCCGGGCCCGCACTGGCCGGTGGCGGGGAGTGCCCGCACCGTACGCCCGCCTATCTCGCCCGGGGGATCGCCATGGCGGAGCAGCGCATCACCGCGGCGTCCAGCGCCGTGCACGCGACCGTGTACCGCACGTTCCTGGCGGTGCTGTCGACACACGGCCGGTGCGGCTGCCTCACCGACACCCACATCGGACGGCTGTTCGCCGCCGCGCAGGCCAAGGGCGAGACGGCGCGGCACTGCGCCGAGGCGTGGGCCAATGCCCGTGCGGCGCTGGGGATGTGAGCGGCGTGTCCGAGGACGACAAGCCCCCGGCGCGGCAGGTCATCACCGACTACGCGCAGTCCCACTTCCGGTACTTCCGGACCATCGACGGGACCGTGTACGCCCAGCGCACCGGCCACCCCGTGGCCCGCCCCATCCGCTCCCAGGGCACCAGCGGGAGCCACCGCCAGGAACTCATGGTCGGCCTCTTCCGTGACGGGGTCGGCGTCTTCAACGGAACCGCCCTCAAGGAGGCGCTGGACTTGATCGAAGCACTCGCCCTCAGCCAGCCCGTACAGCCCACCCACATCCGCGTCGCCCCCGGCTTCGACGGCGCCACCTGGCTCGACCTGGGCCGTGACGACGGCCGGTCCGTCCGCATCCACCCCACCGGCTGGGACATCCGCGTCCCCGACCCCGAAGAGGTCTGCTGGCGGCGCACCCAGCTCACCGGCGAACTGCCCCTGCCGGCCAAGGACACCAACGGCAAGGGCCTGGACCTGCTCCTCCGGCTCTGCAACTTCGCCGACGCCAGGACCGAGGCCCTGGCCATCGCCTGGCTCATCGGCTGCCTCGAACCCTCCGTGCCCGTCCCCGCGCCATTCCTGACCGGCCCGCAGGGAGCGGGCAAGTCGACCGGCGGCCGGATGCTCATCAGGGTCATCGAGGGCATGACCGGCGACCTGCGCCGCGCCCCCAAAGACGAAGAGAACATGATCACCGCCGTGGCCGCCGGATGGATCACCGCCCTGGACAACCTCTCCCACCTCCCCCCGGACCTGTCCGACCTGATGTGCTGCGTCATCACCGGCGCCGAGAGCATCAAGCGCGCCCTGTTCACCGACGGCGACGTGGTCCGCTCCCGCTACCGCCGGCCGATGCTGCTCACCGGAATCGACGTCGGCGTCATCCGTCCCGACCTGGCCGAACGGCTCCTGACCCTGCGCCTGGAGCGGCCCCGCGTGCGGCGCACCGAGGCGGAGCTGTGGACGGAGTACGCCGAGATCCTGCCCGCCGTCCTCGGCTCCCTGCTCGACCTGACCGTCAAGGTCCGGGCGATGCAGGCCGAGACACCGACCGATCTGCGGATGGCGGACTTCGCCCACCTGTGCGCGCAGCTCGACGCGGCCACCGGCTTCGGGACGCTGGCCGCCTACCGCGCCAGCCTGGACGACCTGAACGACGACGTGATCGAAGGCGACCTGCTGGCGCAGACGGTCCTCCAGCGCGCCGAGGAACTGGCACCCGGTGAGGACGTGCGGATGACGTCGGCAGAGTGGCTGCACGCCCTCACCGGCCTCTACAGCGGCGAGGACTGCCGCCCCCTGCCCAAGGGCTGGCCCACCACGGGCAAGGTCCTCTCCGACCGGCTGAGGCGCATCCAGCCCACCCTCGCCGCGCGCGGGGTCCTGGTCGACTGGGGCCGCACCAGCGCCGCCCGCTACATCGAGATCACCCGCCAAGCCCCACCCGCCGAGCACGAGCAGCAGCCCGCGTTCTGACCGCCGCCCGGCAGGCGGACAAGCAAGAGGAGCACACCCGGCCGCGGGTGCTCCTCTTGCTGTTCCGGCGGCGACAGCCGCCCTGCACGAGTCGCGCCGCGAAGCGGCTCGTTCTTCAAGCCCTGAGAGACGACGCACCACCACAGAATTACCCCTTCCTTTGTCTTAAGAAGGGAAGACCTGCGTCACTACGTCACCACAGGCCCGGCACACGGCCCCTGAACAGCGGCAACAGAGGGTGACGCAGACGGCGGAACCTGCGTCATCTCGCGTCACCCGCGTCACCCCATGACGAGAGCCCGTGTCACCTGTGACGCAGTCCCCGCTCGGCCGCGTCACCGAAACCCGCAGGTCAGAGACCTGATTGACGCAGGTGACGCGATGACGCAGAAATCCCCGCTTCGGACACACGCGCACACAGCACCGGCCCCCGAGGACTGCCCACAGGAGCTCCCACATGAGCGTCACCGACCTGGACACCGCCCGACTCGCCAAGGCCAATGGTCCGGTCCCCGTTCTCCTGACGGTCGAAGAGGCCGCCCGCTGCCTCCGCATCGGCCGCACCACCTGCTATGCCCTCATCCGCACCGGAGATCTGGAGTCCCTGACCATCGGTGGACTCCGACGCGTCCCCGCCGATGCCCCCGCCGCCTACCTCGCCCGCCGCCGCACCGAGCAGCGCGCCGCCTGATCGCACTGTTTTGGAGCGCCGCCCGGCAGTCGGGCGGCGCTCCAAGCCTGTCTGCCTTGCACCGACCGGAGGAACTGCCAGTGGCAGAGGAGAAGAAGCGTACTCGCCGGGCCAACGGCGAATCGGCCCTTTACCTGGGCAAGGACGGGCGCTGGCACGCCCGTGTCCCGATGGGCTACAAGGACAACGGGGAGCCGTACCGTCGGCACCTGACCCGGCCCACGCGCAAGGAGTTGGTTGACGAGGTCCGGCGCTTGGAGAAGCAGCGCGACGAAGGGTCGGCGCGCCAGCCCGGAAAGCCGTGGACGGTGGCGAAGTGGCTTGAGCACTGGGTCGAGAACATCGCCAAGCCCGTCGTGAGCGAGAACACGTACGACGGGTACGAGGTGGCGGTCCGGGTGCACCTGGTGCCGGGCATCGGTAGGCACCGCATCGATCGCTTGGAGCCTGAACACCTGGAGAGCCTGTACCGCCGGATGCAGAGCGCCGGCAGCAAGGCAGGCACCGCCCACCAGGTTCATCGGACGGCCCGTACGGCACTGGGGGAAGCGGTCCGGCGTGGCCACGCGGCGAAGAACGCTGCCGCCCTCGCGAAGCCTCCCCGGATGGAAGAGGACGAGACGGAGGTAGAGCCCTACTCGGTCGATGAGGTGCAGAGCCTCCTGCTCGAAGTGAACAAGCGCCGGAACAGTGCCCGCTGGATGCTGGCCCTGGCGCTCGGACTGCGGCAGGGCGAGACGCTCGGACTGCGGTGGTCCGACGTGGACCTGGCCAACGAGTACCTGAAGCTTCGCCGGAACCGGCTGCGACCGAAGTACGAGCACGGGTGCGGTGAGGCGGCACCGTGCGGCCGGAAGGCCGGCTACTGCCCGGCCCGGGTGCAGGTGCGGCGCGAAACGAAGAACACGAAGTCACGCGCCGGGCGTCGCGCCGTGCCCCTCCCGGGCCCGCTGGTCGTGATGCTCCGTTCCCACAGAGAGGCGCAGGCCCGGGAGCGTGCGGCGGCGGGGAACCTGTGGACCGAGTCCGAGTCTGAGTACGTGTTCACCAAGCCGTTGGGCGGTCCGCTCAGCCCGAACACGGACTATCACGACTGGAAGCGGCTACTGGAAGACGCCGGCGTCCGGGACGGGCGTCTGCACGACGCACGGCACACCGCGGGCACCGTGCTCATGCTGCTCGGGGTGCCAGACCGGGTCATCGACCAGATCATGGGATGGGAGCCGGGCGGCGCCGCCCGGATGCGGGCGCGGTACCTGCACGTGACCGATCCCATGCTCAAGGAAGCGGCCCGGAAGATCGAGCGCGCCATCTGGGGAGCCCCGGAAAACCCCGCTGTGGACAAAGACCAGGACAACGAGGTCTGAGGACAACGTCGAAGGGCCCCCTGTTTCCAGGGGGCCCTTCGACATCGTGCCCGGTGAGGCACTGGCGGAGGATACGAGATTCGAACTCGTGAGGGGTTGCCCCCAACACGCTTTCCAAGCGTGCGCCCTAGGCCTCTAGGCGAATCCTCCGCTGGGAACATTACATGACGCGGAGGAGTGCTCGCGAACTCGTTCTCGGCCCCCGGGATCGGGTAGTCTTTCGGCAGCCCCTCACGCGGCGCTATCTGACTGAACTCCCCCAGGGCCGGAAGGCAGCAAGGGTAGGTCGGCTCTGGCGGGTGCGTGGGGGGCCCTTGCGTGGGTGGGCGGATCCGCGGGCCACGCCGGTTGTCGGTGGGCGCCTATAACCTCGTATGCGTGTCGTCTCTCGCGCTGTACCGCCGCTACCGACCGGAGTCCTTCGCCGAGGTCATCGGGCAGGAGCATGTCACCGACCCGTTGCAGCAGGCGCTGCGGAACAACCGGGTCAATCACGCGTATCTGTTCAGCGGTCCGCGCGGCTGCGGCAAGACGACCAGCGCACGCATCCTCGCCCGCTGCCTGAACTGCGAGAACGGCCCGACGCCCACGCCCTGCGGCGTGTGCGACTCCTGCCGTGACCTGGCGCGCAACGGTCCCGGCTCCATCGACGTCATCGAGATCGACGCCGCGTCGCACGGCGGTGTGGACGACGCCCGCGACCTGCGCGAGAAGGCGTTCTTCGGGCCCGCGCGCAGCCGGTACAAGATCTACATCATCGACGAGGCCCACATGGTCACGTCGGCCGGTTTCAACGCGCTGCTCAAGGTGGTGGAGGAGCCGCCGGAGCATCTGAAGTTCATCTTCGCCACCACGGAGCCCGAGAAGGTCATCGGGACGATCCGTTCGCGGACCCACCACTACCCCTTCCGGCTGGTGCCGCCCGGCACCCTGCGGGACTACCTGGGCGAGGTGTGCGGGAAGGAGGCCATCCCGGTCGAGGACGGCGTGCTTCCGCTGGTCGTGCGGGCCGGTGCCGGATCCGTGCGTGACTCCATGTCCGTCATGGACCAGCTGCTCGCCGCTGCGGACGAGGCCGGTGTGACGTACGCCATGGCCACCTCGCTCCTCGGGTACACGGACGGTTCCCTGCTCGACTCGGTCGTCGAGGCGTTCTCGTCCGGGGACGGCTCCGGTGCCTTCGAGGTCGTCGACCGCATCATCGAGGGCGGCAACGACCCGCGGCGCTTCGTCGCCGACCTGCTGGAGCGGCTGCGGGACCTGGTGATCCTGGCCGCCGTGCCCGACGCGGCCGAGAAGGGCCTCATCGACGCGCCCGCCGACGTGATCGAGCGCATGCAGGCCCAGGCCCGCTCCTTCGGCGCCGCCGAGCTGAGCCGCGCCGCCGACCTCGTCAACGAGGGACTGACGGAGATGCGCGGCGCCACCTCGCCCCGCCTCCAGCTCGAACTGATCTGCGCGCGCGTGCTGCTGCCCGCCGCATACGGCGACGAGCGGTCCGTGATGGCCCGCCTCGACCGCATCGAGCGCGGCGTGCACTTCAGCACCGGCGCCGGAGCCCCCGCGATGGGGTACGTGCCCGGACCCGAGGCCCACGGCGGAGCCGCCGCGACCGCCGCGGCCGGTGCCCCGGTGCCGCCCGGCGGCGGTGCGGCGGCGGCCCGCGCGGCGGTGCGGACACCGGGGCCCCAGGGGGCGACGCCCGGTGCGCCGGGGGGCCAGGAAGCGCCCGGTGGCGTCGGAGGGGCGGACGGTGCTCCCCTCGCCGCTCCTGCCGCGCCGAGCGGAGCGGCCGGGTCCGCGGGCGCCGGGGAGTACGGCCAGGGGCCCGCCGCGCCCGCCGCCGCCCGCCCCCAGCCCCAGGGAGCCCCCGCGCACGAGGTGCCGCAGGCTCCCGCCGCCTCACCGCAGCAGTCCCCGGCCCCGGCCGCCGCGCCGTCCCCGGAGGCCGCGCCCGCGTCGGCTCCCGCGGCCGCCGCGCCCGGCGCCTGGCCCACGGCGGCGCCCGCCGGAGCGGGTGCGGGATCCGGCGCCGGAGCCGGTGCCCGGCGGCCCGGCGGCTGGCCCACGGCCGCGGCACCGGGCGGCGGCCAGCCCGCGGCCCGGCCCGGCGCGGCACCGGCCCCCGCGAACACCCCGCAGACGCCCTCCGCCGCCCCCGCGCCCCAGGCCCCGGCCGTCGCCGCGCCCGCCCCGGCGGGCGGCGGGCTCGACCCGCGCCAGTTGTGGCCCAACATCCTGGAGGCGGTGAAGAACCGCCGCCGCTTCACCTGGATCCTGCTCAGCCAGAACGCGCAGGTCACCGGCTTCGACGGCACCACCCTCCAGCTCGGCTTCGTCAACGCGGGCGCCCGCGACAACTTCGCCGGCAGCGGCAGCGAGGACGTGCTGCGGCAGGCGCTGGCCGAGCAGTTCAACGTCCAGTGGAAGGTCGAGGCGGTCGTCGACCCGTCGGGCGGCGGCGCCCCCGTCCCGCAGCCCGTCGGCGGCTACGGCAGCGGGTTCGGCGGCGGCGGTGCCTTCCCCGGCGGCGGCGCGGCCCCGCAGCGTACGGCGGGCTCCCCGGCCGGATCCGCGGCTCCCGGGTCCGCCCCGGCCGCCGACCGCCCGGCCCCGGCGCGTACGGCGGCCCCGGGCCCCGGCGGCTCCCCGGCCGCGTCCCAGGCGGCCCGGCAGGCCCGGCCCGCCGCTCCCGAGCCCGCGCCCGTGGCCCCCGAGGACGACATTCCCGAGGACGACGACCCGGACCTCGACGAGTCGGCCCTGTCCGGCCACGACCTGATCGTGCGGGAGCTGGGCGCGACCGTCCTCGACGAGTACCCGACGGAGTGACGGAGCAGGAGTGGCGGGCGGCGGGGCCCCGCTGGGTCCTACGGGCCTCGCCGGCTTCGGAGGAACGTACGAGCACCTCGCTCCCGCTCCCTCGGCAACCCGCACAAGGGGGTGCCGCGCTCTGCCGTTAGGCTGACCCCGTGAAGGTCCTCGTCATCGGCGGCGGCGCTCGTGAGCACGCCCTGTGCCGTTCCCTGTCCCTCGATCCCGACGTCACCGCGCTGCACTGCGCGCCCGGCAACGCCGGTATCGCCGAGGTCGCCGAGCTGCACCAGGTCGACGCCCTCGACGGCGCGGCCGTCGCAGAGCTGGCCACCCGGCTCGGTGCCGACCTGGTGGTCGTCGGGCCCGAGGCGCCGCTGGTCGCCGGGGTCGCCGACGCCGTGCGCGAGGCGGGCATCCCGGTCTTCGGGCCGTCCGGTCAGGCCGCGCGGCTGGAGGGCTCCAAGGCGTTCGCCAAGGACGTGATGGCCGGGGCCGGCGTCCCCACGGCCCGGTCCTACGTCTGCGCCACGGCCGAGGAGACCGACGCGGCGCTCGACGCCTTCGGCGCCCCCTATGTCGTCAAGGACGACGGGCTCGCCGCCGGAAAGGGTGTCGTCGTCACCGGCGACATCGAGGCGGCCCGGACCCACGCCGCCGCCTGCGACCGGGTGGTCATCGAGGAGTATCTCGACGGCCCCGAGGTCTCCCTCTTCGCCGTCACCGACGGTGTGACGGTCCTCCCGCTCCAGCCCGCCCAGGACTTCAAGCGCGCCCTGGACGGCGACGCGGGCCCGAACACGGGCGGCATGGGCGCGTACTCCCCGCTGCCCTGGGCCGAGCCCACCCTGGTGGACGAGGTGCTGCGGACCGTCCTCCAGCCCACCGTCGACGAGCTGCGCCGCCGGGGCACCCCGTTCTCCGGGCTGCTCTACGCGGGCCTCGCGATCACCGGTCGCGGGATCCGGGTGATCGAGTTCAACGCCCGGTTCGGCGACCCGGAGACCCAGGTCGTGCTGGCCCGCCTCCGGACCCCGCTGGCGGGTGTCCTGCTGGCCGCGGCCACCGGGACCCTCGGCGACCTGGAGCCGCTGCGCTGGAGCGACGAGGCGGCCGTGACCGTGGTCGTCGCCTCGCACAACTACCCCGGCACCCCGCGCACCGGCGACCCGATCACCGGTCTCGACGAGGTGGCCGCCGAGGACGCCCCGCACGCCTACGTCCTGCACGCGGGCACCCGGCAGGAGGACGGCGCCGTGCTGAGCGCGGGCGGCCGCGTCCTGTCCGTCACGGCCGTCGGCAAGGACCTCACCGAGGCGCGCGAACGCGCGTACACGGCGGTCGGCCGCATCCGCCTCGACGGCTCCCAGTACCGCACCGACATCGCCGCCAAGGCGGCGGCGGGCGCCTAGCCAAGGGCCTCAGGCACCCTTTTCCGATGATCAGGCCCCGGACAGAATCCGGGGCCTGATCTTTGCTCTGTGTCATCCACCTCTGACCAAAGCCATTCCATCGAGTGAGCAATGGCCCATCCGGCTGACGTGGGCCGGACCCCCAACTAGGGTGCGGCGCAAGCGTTCCGGCACTTGGCCCACCGGCATTGCGATGTCAGTGGCGGGTGCCACAGTGGGGGAGTGAGCACCACAGGGCAGTTCAGGACAGTCGGGAGGGGGTGACGTCCGGTCGTGACCGGAAACGGTGTGGAAGGCAGTGCGCAGTCGGCGCGCTCCCGGGCCCTGGCCGTGCTGCGTGTCCGCGGACGCGCGCTGGCCGTCGCCCTGCTGCCCGCCGCCGTCGCCGTGATCCTGCTCGCCGGCGGTTCCACCGGTCATCTCGTGGGCCACGGCTGGGACCTCGCCCGGTGGGTGGTCGGCGCCGTGGCGGTCGTCGTCCTGCTGGCCGCCGCCGGTATCGGGGCGGTCGTCGCCCGCGCCCGCCCCGCGATGAGCCCCACGGTCCCGGTCCCGGAGGAGTCCGCCCCGGACCTGTACCGCCTGGTGCGCGACCTCGCCGACCGGCTCGACGTCCCGGCCCCGTCCGCCATAGCACTGACCCCGGACTGCGACAGCTGGCTGGAGGACCGTACGCATCCGGCCCACGGCCCTCCCGCGGGCGCCGACCGGGACGAGCCGGACGGGCCCGGTGCCCTGCCCGCGGGCCGCTCCCGCCGGGCGGCGGCCGCGCCGGTGCTGGTCATCGGCTCCCCGTTCCTGTGGTGGATGCGCGTCGGCGAGCTGCGGGCCGTGCTCGCCCCGGTCGTGGCCGGTACGGGCCCCTCGGCGCACCCCGACATAGCCGCCGCCCGCCGGTTCGTCCGCGGGCTGGACGCGGCGGTGGCCGCCGCCTCGACGGCCGGGCGGTGTCCGCTGTCCCACGCGGTGTGCGCGGCCGTCGGCTGGGTGGCCCGGCTGATGCTCCGCGGCTGCCGGGAGGACGCGGCCCTGATGGAGCGGGGCGTGGCGGCGGCAGCGGCCGACCGTGCACAGGCTGTGGACTATGGGCTGCGGATCGTCGCCCAGGAGCAGGTCGGCCTGGCGTACGCGGGCTGGGACCGGCTGCTGACCCGGGTGGCGCTGCCCGCGTGGCGGATGGGCCGCTGGCCGTCCCGGCTGGACGCGGGTGTCGTCGCGGCCCTCACGGAGCTGTCCCGGCGCGACCGCCTGGCCGAGGGGTTCGCCTCGCGGCTGGGCGAGCGGCCCGCCTGCGACCTGCTGGAGGAGCCCGGCACGGTGGACGAGGCGACTTCGCTGCTGGCGGCACGGCTCTTCCACGGCGGCCCGGCCGGGACCGGCCCGGACTGGGCCCCGGTGGACTGGGCGGACTACCCGGAGGAGGTCGTCGACCGCAAGTGGCGCACCGACGCCGCCCGTCTGCACCGCGTACTGGACGCGCTGGGCGTCCGCCGCGCCCCCGGCTCCCCGGTCGGCGACCCGCACGGCGCGACGCTGGAGCGGGTCCTGCGGCATCTCTCCGCCGACCACCTCCTCGCGTCCCCGCCGCACGGACCGGCGGACCCCACCCGCACGGCCGAGCCCACCCGAACGGCCGAAGCACCCCCATCGGCTGAGCCCGCCGGGCCCGGCGGACCTGCCCGACCCGCCGGACCCGCCGGACCTGCCGGAGCTGTCGAGAAGGCCCAGGCAGCCCCGGTGGCCGGACCGGTCGCGGCGGCCGAGCCACATGAGCCGCACGAGCCGCACGAGCCGCACGAGCGGTACGACTCGTGCGAGCGGCATGAGTCGTACGGGCCGGACGACGACGAGTCCGACCCGGGCACCGAGCGCGGCGCCGCGCTCGCCGCCGGACTCAGCGCCGAGCTGGCCCGGGAGGAGGCCGCCGCTCCCGCCGCCCCGACGTCGGCGGAGAGCGGCGGACAGACCCCCGCCGCACCCCCCTGGGACGAGGGCGCGCTCCCCCTCCTCCCGCTCCAGCCGCCGCGCACCGGCCGGGAACTCCTCGCCGACCACGTCACCGCGATGGTGTGCTGCGCCGCGATGGACACCGCCGGGGCCGCCCCCGGCCTCGACTGGCTCGACGGCCCCTCCCTGCTGATCGACGGCGAGAGAACCGCCGACCTCGGCCCCAAGGTCCTCGCCCTGGTCGAGGACGGCGATCCGGGCCCGTTGCGGACCTGGCTGATCGACGCGGGCATACGGCCGGAAAAGCCGGTGCGGCTGGCCTGAACCCGGCGGACGCGGATCCGGAGGGCGGCCTACCGGACCCAGGACTTCCACTTTCGGTCAATTCGCAACGAGTAGTGACAGCATGCGTGCGTCATGTGATGTGCTGGGACCGACCGCGCACGTGGCAATCGCACACGACATACGACAGACGGGCGCCGTCCCGCTCTGCCTGCCCGCACCAGGACGCACGGCACCCCGGACCGGCCGGCACACCACCCGGCCCCCCGGCCACCGGCGGCCGTACCCGGCCACCCCAGCCGCCCGGACCAGGCCCACGGCACCCGGCAGCAGGACGCACCCGCACCGCACACACGCACCGCACACCCACATCAGGACGCACCGCACACCCACCAGGGCGCACGGACACACCGGCCGGACGGAAGCGCAGAAACGCATCCGCACCGCCCCGCCGGTCACGACAGAGCACGGGGGACGAGGGAGGGGAACAGCCATGGGACCGGACCGTGTCCGCCGCTGGGAGTCGGGAGCACTCGCGCACGCCGTCACCGATCCGTTCGGCCAGGGGCCCGTGCCCTGGCTGCGGGGCAGCGAGACGTACTACGACGACAGCGGCCATGTCGTGCCCTGGTACGTCGACCCGGCCGCGCCCTCCGTCCCCGGCGGCGGACCGGGCGGCAAACCGGGCGGCACCGCCTCCCGCATCCCCGCGCCCCGCCCCGCCGAGGTCGGCCCCCGCTCGGCCGACGACGTGCACCGCCAGATCAAGGGCTTCGCCTCCACGGGCGCCGTCACGCCCGGCGAGGCGATCGACTTCCACGTCACCGTGGACCCGCCCCAGGAGTTCGGTGTCGACGTCTACCGCATCGGCCACTACGGCGGCGACGGAGCCGCCAAGATCACCACCAGCCCGCGGCTGTCCGGCATCGTCCAGCCGCCGCCGCTCACCGCCGACCGCACCGTGTCCTGCCACCACTGGTGGCTGTCGTGGCGGTTGCAGATCCCCTCGTACTGGAGCATCGGCGCGTACGTCGCGGTGCTGACCACCGCCGACGGCTACCGCTCCCACATCCCCTTCACCGTCCGGGACAGCCACCCCGCCGACCTGCTCCTGCTGCTGCCCGACGTCACCTGGCAGGCGTACAACCTCTACCCGGAGGACGGCCGCACCGGCGCCAGCCTCTACCACGCCTGGGACGAGGACGGCCGGCTGCTCGGCGAGGCCGACGCCGCCACCACGGTCTCCTTCGACCGGCCGTACGCGGGCGCGGGCCTGCCCCTGCACGTGGGCCACGCCTACGACTTCATCCGCTGGGCCGAGCGCTACGGCTACGACCTCGCCTACGCCGACGCCCGCGACCTGCACGCGGGCCGGGTCGACCCCACCCGCTACCGCGGCCTGGTCTTCCCCGGCCACGACGAGTACTGGTCCGTCCCGATGCGCCGCACCGCCGAACGCGCCCGCGAGCACGGCACGTCCCTGGTCTTCCTCTCCGCCAACACCATGTACTGGCAGGTCGAACTGGGCCCCTCCCCGGCCGGGGTCCCCGACCGCCTGCTGACCTGCCGCAAACGCAAGGGCCCCGGCCGCCCGGTGCTGTGGCGGGAGATCGACCGGCCCGAGCAGCAGCTCATCGGGATCCAGTACGCGGGCGGCGTCCCCGATCCGCACCCGCTGATCGTGCGCAACGCCGGCCACTGGCTGTGGGAGGCGACCGGGGCCCGGGAGGGCGACGCGATCGACGGCCTGGTCGCGGGCGAGGCCGACCGCTACTTCCCGCGCACCCCGCTCCCCGACCACCAGCGCCGCATCCTCCTCGCGCACTCCCCGTACACCGACGGCGAAGGTGTCCCGCGCCACCAGGAGACGTCCCTGTACCGGGCGCCGTCCGGTGCCCTGGTCTTCGCGTCCGGGACGTTCGCCTGGTCACCCGCGCTGGACCGCCCCGGCCACGTCGACGCGCGCGTGCAGCGGGCCACGGCCAACCTTCTGGACCGCATCTGCAAACGCGACTGACCCGTCCTCCACCCGCTGTCCGCGGCCCGTGTCCGATACGGGAGAATCGAGCCATTGGACAGAACCACGGGGAGGAACCGTGTCCGGATTCGTCGAAAAGCCCGAGCCGATCCAGGTTCCGGGTCTGGTGCATCTGCACACCGGCAAGGTGCGCGACCTGTACCAGAACGAGGCGGGCGACCTCGTGATGGTCGCCAGCGACCGCATGTCCGCCTACGACTGGGTGCTGCCCACCGAGATCCCCGACAAGGGGCGCATTCTCACGCGGCTCTCCCTGTGGTGGTTCGACCGGCTCGCCGACCTCGTCCCCCACCACGTCATCAGCACCGACGTCCCCGAGGGCGCCCCCGCCGACTGGGCCGGGCGCACGCTCGTCTGCACGTCGCTGCGGATGGTCCCGGTGGAGTGCGTGGCCCGCGGCTACCTCACCGGCTCGGGCCTGGCCGAGTACAACGCCTCCCGCACGGTGTGCGGCCTCGCCCTCCCCGAGGGCCTCGTCGACGGCTCCGAGCTGCCCGCCCCGATCTTCACCCCGGCCACCAAGGCCGAGGTCGGCGAGCACGACGAGAACGTCTCCTACGAGGAGGTGGCCCGCCAGGTCGGCGCCGAGACGGCAGCGAAGCTGCGCCAGACGACCCTCGCCGTCTACGGCCGGGCCCGGGACATCGCCCGGGAGCGGGGGATCCTCCTCGCCGACACCAAGTTCGAGTTCGGCTTCGAGGGGGAGACGCTGGTCCTCGCGGACGAGGTGCTCACACCGGACTCCTCCCGCTTCTGGCCCGCCGACCAGTGGCAGCCGGGGCGCGCGCAGCCGTCGTACGACAAGCAGTTCGTGCGGGACTGGCTGGCCTCCGCGGAGTCCGGCTGGGACCGCACCGGTGAGCAGCCCCCGCCGCCGCTGCCCGAAGCGGTGGTGGAGGCGACCCGGGGCAAGTACGTGGAGGCGTACGAGCGGCTGACCGGCACGAGCTGGTCCTAGAGCACGAAGAAGCCCCCCGGCCGAGACCGGGGGGCTTCTTGCTGGAGCGGACGACGAGGCTCGAACTCGCGACCTCAACCTTGGCAAGGTTGCGCTCTACCAACTGAGCTACGTCCGCAGTGCGCCGTGGCGCGAGAGCAACTATACCCAACCTCGCTCGCGGGCGAGCCGCACCGCGGCATGCCGGTTCTCTGCGCCCAGCTTGGTCACGGCCGACGACAGGTAGTTGCGGACGGTGCCGGGGGAGAGCGCGGCCCGCTCGGCGATCTCCGTGACGGGGGCGCCGTCCGCCGCGAGTTCCAGCACCTCCGCCTCCCGCGCGGTCAGCGGGGAGTCACCGGCGGAGATTGCGTCGGCGGCCAACTCCGGGTCGATGTAGCGGTTTCCGCCGTGGACGGTACGGATGATCTCGGCGAGCCGCTGGGCGCTGACCGTCTTGGGCACGAAGCCGCGCACACCCGCGGCCAGCGCCCGCTTCAGATGCCCCGGGCGGCCATGGCCGGTCACGATCAGCACCCGGCAGTCGGGCAGTTCCGTCCGCAGCGATGTGGCGACCTTCACACCGTCGGCGCCCGGCATCTGGAGATCCAGGACGGCGACATCGGGTTCGTGCGCGCGTGCCATGGCCAGCGCCTCGGGGCCGCTCGCCGCCTCCGCGACCACCAGCAGGTCGTCCTCCAGCGAGAGCAGCGCGGCGAGCGCGCCCCGGATGAGGTGTTCGTCGTCGGCCAGCAGCAGCCGTACGGGCCCGGCCTCGCGGTACGTCGTCATCTGCCGATCCCACCGGCCCCACGCACCGACCGTGTCTCCTCCGCCATGTCACCCTCCATCGACTCCGACTCCGACTCCGACTCCGACACCAGCTTCTGTGCTGCCTTCTGCTCCGGCACCGACACCGACTCCGCCCCCGGCCCTGGTTCCCCTTCCGGTCCGGACCGTGTCCGGACCGCCTCGGCCGGGAGCGGCACCTCGGCGGTCAGCCGGAAGCGGCCGGGGCCCGCGGGGCCCGCGTGCAGCAGGCCGTCGAGCTCCGAGAGACGTTCGCGCAGCCCCGCGAGGCCGGAGCCCGGCCGGCCGCCGGGCGGCGTCTCGGGCACGCCGTCGTTCTCGACCGTCAGCTCGGCCCGGCCGTCGCGTACCCGAAGGGAGATGGCGCACTGCCGCGCGTCGCCGTGCCGCAGCACATTGGTGGCGGCCTCGCGGACCACCCAGCCGAGCGCGGACTGCGCCGCGGCGGGCAGCCGGGTGGCCGAGCCGGTGACGGCGCAGTCGATGCCCGCGGCGGCCAGCACCCCCTGGGCACCGGCGAGTTCCGCCCCGAGGTCGGCCTCCCGGTAGCCGCGGACCACGGCACGCACCTCCCGCTGGGACTCCTGAGCCAGCCGCTGCACCTCGATCATCTGCTCCACCGCGTCGGGCCGTCCGCGCCGTCCCCACTGCACGGCCAGCTCCGCCTTCAGCGCGATCACCGCGAGATTGCGGCCCAGCACGTCGTGCAGATCCCGTCCGAAGCGCAGCCGCTCCTCGGCGACGGCCAGCCGCGCCTCGACCTCGCGGGCGCGTTCGGCCTCCCACAGCACGGACAGCGTCCAGGCGCTGCAACGCGCGGCCAGCAGCGCGAAGCCGATGGTGAAGGCGACCAGCACCGCGATCATCAGAACGTCGGCGGGCTCCTGGACGGTGAGAGCGTCCGCCGCCATGACGAGCAGCCCCACCACGGCGGACCGGCGCAGGAACACGGGGACGGACACGATCAGCGCGTAGACGAGGCCGAACATCAGCAGGGCGGCGCCGACCGCGAGCCGGGCCGCCCAGGGGTCGATCCCGTCGGCGGCGACCAGCGCGAACGGCAGGACGAGCGCCGCGACCAGCAGCCCCAAGGAGGTCCTCAGCGCGCGTCCGGACAGTCGGCCGCGGCCCAGGAAGTGGTCGAAGGCGGGCTGGGCGAGCCGGTTGGCGGCCGCGCACTGGAGCACACCGACGACGATCACCAGCCCCGCGAGGACGAGGGGCAGCGGCCGGTGGCGCACCCCGGCGACGACCGGGGGTGCCATCCAGGTGAGCGAGAACACCCACTCCGCCGCGCACAGCATGATCACGCTGTGCAGCTCGACCCGTTCCGCCTTGCTGCGCTCCCGCCACTGCCGCCGCTGCCACCGCCGGATGCCGTCGAACATCGCGCTTCTCCGCCCATCCGTTCCGCCTGTTCCACCTGTTCCGCCCGTTGCCTTCGTGCCGTTCGTACCGGCCCGTGTCTCAGCGCCGGGGCTCCCAGCGGAACCACCGTCGCACAGCGAACACCGCGAGCGTCAGCCAGACCAGGGCGAGGACCAGGGCCCGCAGCACCTCGAACCCGCTGAGCCCGCCGGTCCAGCCGCCGCGCAGCAGGGTGATCGCCGGGGTCAGGGGGAGCAGTTCGCACAGGTGGGCCAGCCGGTCGGGAAGGATCTCCAGCGGGACGGCGATCCCCGAGCCCACCGCCGACACCATGATCAGCGGGATCGAGGTGACCTGGGCGCTCTCCGTGGTGCGGGTCAGGCCCGCGGTGACCGCAGCCAGGGTCAGGCACAGCGCCAGCCCCAGCAGCAGGCCGAGCACGGCGAGGTGGGGCGCGTGCGGGGCGGGCACATGCAGCAGGGCCGTACAGGCGGCAATGAGGATCAGTGACTGCCCGAGCCCAGTGACGAGCGCCGGGAGCGCGGTCCCGGCGAGGATCTCGGTGTCCCGCGCCTCACCGGTGCGCAGCCGCTTGAGGACGAGCTGCTCGCGCCGGGCGACGAACACGCCGACGAGTGTGGAGTACACGGCGAACAGCAGGGAGAAGCCGAGGGCGGCGGGCAGCATGACGAGCCCGACGGTGAGCCCGGCGTCCTTGAGGTTCATCCCCTCGGCCGCCGAGTGCAGGCTGAACGGCAGCACCAGCGGGACGAGTCCGGCGGCGACGAGGGTGCTCCGGCTCCGTACGAACAGGGTCAGTTCGGCGCGGGCGAGGGCGGTCATACGGCTCATCGGCGTGCTGGTAGTCCGGTCGGCGCGGGCCGCGCCGGTGGGGGTGGCGATGCTGGTCATACGGCGTGCTCCGGCTTCCTCGGCTCCGCGGGCTCCCCGGGTGCCGATACCTCGCGGGCGATGGTCAGGAACGCCTCCTCCAGTGAGGCCGACCGGGCGTCCAGGCCGTGCAGGGCGAGCCCGGACCGCTGGGCCCACAGGAGCAGTTCGGTGGCGGTGCGCTGCAACTCCCGGGTGTGCAGCCGCAGGACGCGGCCCTGCACGTCGTGCCCGCACACCCCCAGGGCGGCGAGCGGCGGGAGGTCGCCGGGGAAGTAGCCGGCGGGCAGCTCGAAGGAGATCCGGGACGGCTGGGCGGCCGTGACCTCGGCCGGGGTGCCGGACACGGCGATGCGTCCCTCGTGCAGGATCGCGAGCCGGTCGGCGAGCCCCTCGGCCTCCTCCAGATAGTGCGTGGTGAGCAGCACGGTGGTGCCCGCGTCCCGCAGTGACCGGACCAGGTCCCAGGTGTCCCGTCGGCCCTCGGCGTCCAGCCCGGTGGTCGGCTCGTCCAGGAACAGCACCTCGGGGTCGCCGAGCAGGGCGAGCGCCAGGTCCAGCCGGCGCCGCTCACCCCCGGACAACTGCTTCACTCGGACGTCCGCGCGCCGCTCCAGACCGACCAGGGCGAGGGCTTCCCGGGGGTCGCGGGCGCCGCTCACACAGCCGGCCCACATCCGTGTGGTCTCGCTGACGGTCAGTTCGGAGGGGAAGCCGCCCTCCTGGAGCATCACGCCGGTACGCGGCCGTACGGCGGCCCGCTCGGTGAAGGGGTCGTGGCCCAGCACCCGGACGTGCCCCGCGGACGGCGCGGCCAGCCCCTCCAGCACCTCGACCGTCGAGGTCTTTCCGGCGCCGTTGGTGCCGAGCAGGGCGAAGATCTCTCCTTGTTTCACGTGAAACGTGATGCCGCGTACGGCCTCGAACCCGCCCCCGTACACACGTCGTAGGTCGGTGACCTCAATCACGTGCTCGTGTTCGTTCCTGTCCATGGCTCCAGCGTCGGGGCGGGCGCGGGCTCCGCGCAGTGCGCGATGTCATCGGACGGAATGACAAATGTCAGTCGCGAGCGGGGAAGCGGGCAGGGCGTGAGCGGGGAAGAGTGTGCGGACCGGGTACGGGACACGAAAAGACCCCGGTCCGATGGACCGGGGTCTCATTCCCGAGCGGACGACGAGGCTCGAACTCGCGACCTCAACCTTGGCAAGGTTGCGCTCTACCAACTGAGCTACGTCCGCATTGCCTCCGACCGGCTCTCACCGATCGGTGCGAGCACCAGCCTACCTGATCCACTTGCGTGGTCGGACCAGCGGTGCAGAGCGGGTGACAGGGATCGCACACTGCGCCTTCCCCCTGGAAGGGGGATGTTCTACTACTGAACTACACCCGCATGTAGTCCGTGGGTCTCGGCCTTTCGGCCTCGCCCCTCGGCGTGCTCCAGACATTAGCTGATCAGCAGGGGGGTAACGCAAGTCGGCTGCTCCCAGGGGCCGCTGACGGTCCCTGGGGCCGCTCCTGCGGCGTCCGTCCGGGCGTCCGGCCCGGACCGCCGCCCGTCACTGGGCCGCGCTGAACGCCTCGTAGACCTTCTTGGGGATGCGTCCGCGGGCCGGCACGTCCATCTTGTTGGCCTGTGCCCAGGCCCGGACGGCGGCCGGGTCGGGGGCCACCTCCGTCTGCCGGTAGGCCTTGCCCGACCTGGACCGCTTGCGGCCCGCCTCGACGTAGGGCTCCAGCGCCTTACGCAGTTTCTTGGCATGGGTTTGGTTCAGGTCGATCTCGTAGAACCTGCCGTCGAGTCCGAAGGCGATCGTCTCCGCCGCTTCCGAGCCGTCGATGTCGTCAAAGAGAGTGACCACGACACGCTGCGCCACGAATATCGGTCCCTTCGTTCGGCACCTCCGCGCCCATCTGCTCCGCCATGACATGCGGGGACGTTCGGAGATGCCGGCTGTCCGCCGGTTATCGGGAAAAGTATCGGCTGTTGCCAATTCATTTGTACAGTGCCGAGCATTGTGAAGTGAAGCCCCGACTAAATCTGTCCGCGTGTCCCCGCGTGGCACAGTGCAATACCCGATGCGAGACGGAACGCCGAACTTTCCCAGAACTTTTCACGAAGCCCCCCGATCGAGGCCCGATCGTGACCGGCGTCACGTACTTTCCTACAGGTCTACCCGCGTAGAAATTTTGTGCGGGTAGTCTGAAGGAACCTGCTCAGCACCACACACCGGGAGTGCCAGTGGCACGCGTCGTAGTCGACGTCATGCTCAAGCCGGAGATCCTCGACCCCCAGGGCCAGGCGGTGCAGCGCGCACTGCCGCGCCTGGGTTTCGACGGCATCTCCGACGTACGTCAGGGAAAGCGATTCGAACTGGAAGTGGACGGGCCCGTCGACGAGGCCGCGCTCGCCCGCATTCACGATCTTGCCGAATCCTTCCTCGCCAACACCGTCATCGAGGACTTCACCGTCAAGGTCGAGTCCGACGACGTGGTTGCGGGGGCCGCGAAGTGACCGCTCGTATTGGCGTCGTCACTTTTCCGGGCAGCCTCGACGACCGCGACACCCAGCGGGCGATCCGTCTGGCGGGCGCCGAACCGGTCGCCCTCTGGCACAAGGACAAGGACCTCAGGCAGGTCGACGCGGTCGTCCTGCCCGGCGGCTTCTCCTACGGCGACTATCTGCGGGCCGGTGCCATCTCCCGCTTCTCGCCGGTGATGGAGACCGTCATCGAGCAGGCGAAGGCCGGTCTGCCGGTCCTCGGCATCTGCAACGGCTTCCAGGTCCTCACCGAGGCCCACCTGCTCCCCGGCGGCATGCTCGGCAACGACCACCTGCACTTCATCTGCCGCGACCAGAAGCTGCGGGTGGAGAACGCGGAGACCGCCTGGACCGCCGACTACACGGCCGGCCAGGAGATCCACATCCCGCTGAAGAACATGGACGGCCGCTATGTGGCCGACCGGTACACGCTGGACAAGCTGGAGGCCGAGGGGCGGGTCGCCTTCCGCTACCTCGACGTCAACCCCAACGGCTCGCTCAACGACATCGCCGGCGTCACCAACGAGGCCGGCAACGTGGTCGGCCTGATGCCGCACCCCGAGCACGCCACCGAGCCGCTGATCGGCACCGGCCGTACCGACGGCCTCCCGTTCTTCACCTCGATCCTCAAGAAGCTGGTCACCGCATGAGCAGGACGCCTCTGGACACGGTCGAGCACGCGGCCGCGACCCCCGACGTCGAGCTGCCCTGGGCCGAACTGGGCCTGAAGAAGGACGAGTACGAGCGGGTCGTGGAGATCCTCGGCCGCCGCCCGACCGGTGCCGAGCTGGCCATGTACTCCGTGATGTGGTCCGAGCACTGCTCGTACAAGTCCTCCAAGGTCCATCTGCGCCAGTTCGGCGAGAAGGCCCCCGAGTCCGACGCGATGCTCGTCGGCATCGGCGAGAACGCCGGTGTGGTGGACGTCGGCCAGGGCTACGCCGTCACCTTCAAGGTGGAGTCGCACAACCACCCCTCGTACGTGGAGCCCTACCAGGGCGCGGCCACCGGCGTCGGCGGCATCGTGCGCGACATCATCGCGATGGGCGCCCGCCCGGTCGCCGTCGTGGACCCGCTGCGCTTCGGCGCCGCCGACCACCCCGACACCAAGCGGGTGCTGCCCGGCGTGGTCGCGGGCATCGGCGGCTACGGCAACTGCCTGGGCCTGCCCAACATCGGCGGCGAGGTCGTCTTCGACGCTTGCTACCAGGGCAACCCGCTGGTCAACGCCGGTGCCATCGGCGTCATGAAGCACGAGGACATCCACCTCGCCAAGGCGTCCGGCGCGGGCAACAAGGTCATCCTGTACGGGGCCAGGACCGGCGGCGACGGCATCGGCGGCGCCTCCATCCTCGCCTCCGAGACCTTCGACGACGCCAAGCCGTCCAAGCGCCCCGCCGTCCAGGTCGGCGACCCCTTCCAGGAGAAGCTGCTCATCGAGTGCACCCTGGAGGCGTTCGCCGAGAAGCTGGTCGTCGGCATCCAGGACCTCGGCGCGGCCGGTCTGTCCTGCGCCACCTCCGAGCTGGCCTCCAACGGCTCCGGCGGCATGCGGGTCACCCTGGACGACGTCCCGCTGCGCGACTCGACGCTCTCGCCCGAGGAGATCCTCATGAGCGAGTCGCAGGAGCGCATGTGCGCGGTCGTGGAGCCGGAGAAGGTCGACCGGTTCCTGGAGATCTGCGCCAAGTGGGACGTCATCGCCACCGTCATCGGTGAGGTCACCGACGGCGACCGCCTGGAGATCTACTGGCACGGCGGCAAGATCGTCGATGTCGACCCGCGCACGGTCGCGCACGAGGGCCCCGTCTACGAGCGCCCCTACGCCCGCCCGTCCTGGCAGGACGCCCTCCAGGCCGACGACGCGAACAAGCTGCCCCGGCCGGAGTCGGCCGAGGAGCTGAAGGCGCAGGTCCTGAAGCTGGTGGCCTCGCCGAACCAGGCGTCCAAGAAGTGGATCACCCAGCAGTACGACCACTTCGTGCAGGGCAACACCGTGCTGGCCATGCCCGAGGACTCCGGCATGATCCGCATCGACGAGGAGACCGGCCTCGGCGTCGCCCTCGCCACGGACGGCAACGGCCGCTACGCCAAGCTCGACCCGTACACCGGCGCGCAGCTCGCGCTGGCGGAGGCGTACCGCAATGTCGCCACCACCGGCGCCAGGCCGCTGGCGGTCTCCGACTGCCTGAACTTCGGCTCGCCCGAGGACCCGGCGGTCATGTGGCAGTTCACCGAGGCCGTGCGCGGTCTCGCGGACGGCTGCCTCCAGCTCGGCACGCCGGTGACCGGCGGCAACGTCTCGCTCTACAACCAGACCGGCGAGGCGGCCATCCACCCGACGCCGGTCGTCGCCGTCCTCGGTGTGATCGACGACGTGGCCCGCCGCACCCCGGCCGCCTTCCAGGAGGAGGGCCAGCTGATCTACCTCCTCGGCGACACCCGCGAGGAGTTCGGCGGTTCGGCCTGGTCGCAGGTGGTCCACGACCACCTCGGCGGTCTGCCGCCCCAGGTCGACCTGGAGCGCGAGCGGCTGCTGGCCGAGATCCTGATCTCCGCCTCCCGCGACGGCATGGTCGACTCCGCGCACGACCTGTCCGACGGCGGTCTGGTCCAGGCCGTCGTGGAGTCCGCGCTGCTCGGCGGCAAGGGCGCGCGGCTGGTCGTCCCGGACGGCCTGGACGCGTTCACCTTCCTGCTCTCCGAGTCGGCCGGGCGCGCGATCGTCTCCGTGCCGCGCTCGGAGGAGGTCCGCTTCACCGACATGTGCGGCGCGCGCGGTCTGCCCGCCGCCCGGATCGGTGTCGTCGACGGTGACACGGTCGAGGTGCAGGGCGCGTTCGCGCTGACGCTGGACGAGCTGCGCGAGGCCCACGAGGGCACCATCCCGGCGCTGCTCGCCTGAGCCGGTCCGCCGCACGCGGCGGCCGCGAGGCCCGGTCGCTCCGGCGACCGGGCCCTCCGGCGTGCCCGGACCCGGGCCGGACCCGTCCCGGGGACAGGCCGAGGACAGGCCGGGGACAGGCCGGGATCCGGTTCGTCGCGCCGCCCCTGCGCCGCGGCGGGCTCGGCGGGCAGCAGGGCTGCCCGTTCCTGACTCCGACGCCGACGCCGACGCCGACCGCGAACGCGAACGCGCGCCCGCGTCCCCGTCGAAAAGGCCCTGAGCGCCCGTGCCGTCCCGGCATAGGCTCACCGCCATGCCCCCGGCCAAGAAGCGCACCAGGACCTACGACCCGATCCGGACCCGCACGGCGGTCCTCGCCCAGCTCGACGCCGTACGGGACGCCGTGCGCGGCCTGCCCCCGGAACAGCTCGCGTCGCCCACCCGGCTCGGGGACTGGACGGTCCGGGAACTGATCGCGCACATCGGCATGGCGGCCACCGCGATCGGCCGCGCCCTGGACCTGCCCGAGCCCGCCCGGCAGGACACCGCCCTGCTCGACTGGCCGTTCGCGACCTCGGACAGCGCCCCGGCCATCGACGCGTTCACCCGGCGGATCGCCGCCGAGCACCCCGATCCCGGCGCCTATCTCGACGGTGTGGGGCAGGAGTTGCGCGCCCGGCTGGCCGCCCACCCGGGCAACCGCCTGCTGGCCACCAACGCGGGCGCCCTGCCGCTCGCCGACTACCTCGTCACCCGCGCCGTCGAACTCGTCGTCCACACCGACGACCTGAACGCCGCGGTGCCGGGCCTGGACGTCCCGTACGACCGCCAGGCGCTCGCCGCCGCCACCCGCCTGCTCGCCGACGCCCTGGCCCACAAGGCGCCCGGCGGTTCCACCGAGGTGCGGATCCCGCCGTACGCCGTCGTCCAGTGCGTCGAGGGCCCCCGGCACACCCGCGGCACCCCGCCCAACGTCGTGGAGACCGACCCGCTGACCTGGCTCCGCCTCGCCACCGGCCGCATCGCCTGGCGGGACGCGCTCGCCCGGCCCGGGACCACCGCGAGCGGCGAGCGGGCCGACCTCGGCGGGCTGCTGCCGCTGATGTCCTGAGCCGGTGTCCCGAGCCGATGCGCCGAGGGGCGTTCACGCGCCGCGGGATGTGCGACACCTCACTCGTCCCCGCCCCGACGGCGCCCGTCGTGCGGGACGCGTCAACCGGACGTTCCGCCCATGCCCCCCAGAGTGACCCCTCTGACCTGGGGGAATACCGAGAGTTGGGCAGTGGTCGCAGTCACGGGGCGGGGCGGGGCGATGTTTTTTTGACATTCCCCAATTCGGACCAGTGGTCGACCTCGCCTACACTCGGAGCCGTGCCACGTGGTGACGGTCGACTCAATCACGATCTGCTCCCCGGCGAGAAAGGCCCCCAGGACGCATGCGGCGTCTTCGGTGTCTGGGCTCCGGGCGAAGAGGTCGCAAAGCTCACGTACTTCGGGCTCTACGCCCTCCAGCATCGGGGCCAGGAATCCGCGGGAATCGCGGTCAGCAACGGCTCCCAGATCCTCGTCTTCAAGGACATGGGCCTTGTCTCCCAGGTCTTCGACGAGACCTCGCTCGGTTCGCTCCAGGGTCATATCGCGGTCGGACACGCCCGCTACTCGACCACCGGCGCCTCCGTGTGGGAGAACGCCCAGCCGACGTTCCGCGCCACCGCGCACGGCTCGATCGCGCTCGGCCACAACGGCAACCTGGTCAACACGGCTCAGCTCGCCGAGATGGTCGCCGGCCTGCCCAAGGACACCAACGGCCGCTCGACCCGGGTCGCGGCCACCAACGACACCGACCTGCTGACGGCCCTGCTGGCCGCCCAGGTCGACGCCGACGGCAAGCCGCTGACCATCGAGGAGGCGGCCCACACCGTCCTCCCGCAGGTCAAGGGCGCCTTCAGCCTCGTCTTCATGGACGAGCACACGCTGTACGCCGCCCGCGACCCGCAGGGCATCCGCCCGCTGGTCCTCGGCCGGCTGGAGCGCGGCTGGGTGGTCGCCTCCGAGTCCGCCGCCCTCGACATCTGCGGCGCCAGCTATGTGCGCGAGATCGAGCCGGGCGAGTTCGTCGCCATCGACGAGAACGGCCTCCGGACGTCGCGATTCGCAGAAGCGAAGCCCAAGGGCTGTGTCTTCGAGTACGTCTACCTGGCCCGCCCCGACACCGACATCGCCGGACGCAACGTCTATCTGTCCCGGGTCGAGATGGGCCGCCGGCTGGCGAAGGAGGCCCCCGCCGAGGCCGACCTCGTCATAGCGACGCCGGAGTCCGGCACCCCCGCCGCCATCGGCTACGCGGAGGCGTCCGGCATCCCCTTCGGCGCCGGCCTGGTCAAGAACGCCTATGTCGGACGGACGTTCATCCAGCCCTCGCAGACCATCCGCCAGCTCGGGATCCGGCTGAAGCTGAATCCGCTGAAGGAGGTCATCCGGGGCAAGCGCCTGGTCGTCGTCGACGACTCGATCGTGCGGGGCAACACCCAGCGCGCCCTGGTGCGCATGCTCCGCGAGGCCGGCGCCGCCGAGGTCCACATCCGGATCTCCTCGCCGCCGGTGAAGTGGCCGTGCTTCTTCGGCATCGACTTCGCCACCCGCGCCGAGCTGATCGCCAACGGCATGAGCATCGACGAGATCGGCACCTCGCTGGGCGCCGACTCCCTGGCGTACATCTCCATCGACGGCATGATCGAGGCGACCACCATCGCCAAGCCGAACCTGTGCCGTGCCTGCTTCGACGGCGAGTACCCGATGGAACTCCCCGACCCGGAGCTGCTCGGCAAGCAGCTGCTGGAGACCGAGCTGGCCGCAGGGCCCGCCGCCACGGCCGCGGCCGACGCCATCCGTCGCCCGTAGTCAGCCCGTCACACCCGCAGTACGACACGAAAGTTCTCATCGTCATGTCTGAGACCACCGGGGCCAGCTACGCAGCGGCGGGCGTCGACATCGAAGCGGGCGACCGCGCCGTCGAGCTGATGAAGGAGTGGGTGAAGAAGACGCGGCGCCCCGAGGTCCTCGGCGGCCTCGGCGGCTTCGCCGGCCTCTTCGACGCCTCCGCCCTCAAGCGCTACGAGCGCCCCCTGCTCGCCTCCGCCACCGACGGCGTCGGCACCAAGGTCGATCTCGCCCGCCGCCTGGGCGTGTACGACACCATCGGCCACGACCTGGTCGCCATGGTCATGGACGACATCGTGGTCTGCGGCGCCGAACCGCTGTTCATGACCGACTACATCTGCGTCGGCAAGGTCCACCCCGAGCGGGTCGCCGCCATCGTCAAGGGCATCGCGGAGGGCTGTGTCCTGGCCGGCTGCGCCCTGGTGGGCGGCGAGACGGCCGAGCACCCCGGTCTGCTCGGCGAGGACGACTTCGACGTCGCCGGTGCCGGTACGGGCGTGGTGGAGGCCGACCGGCTGCTCGGCCCCGACCGCATCCGCGAGGGCGACGCGGTGATCGCCCTGGCGGCCTCCGGACTTCACTCCAACGGGTACTCGCTGGTGCGGCACGTGCTGCTCGATCGGGCGGGTCTGTCCCTGGACGCGCACATCGAGGACTTCGGCCGCACCCTCGGCGAGGAGCTGCTGGAGCCGACCAAGATCTACTCGCTGGACTGCCTGGCGCTGACCCGGACCACCGAGGTGCACGCCTTCAGCCACATCACCGGCGGCGGGCTGGCCGCCAACCTGGCCCGGGTGATCCCGGACACACTGCACGCCGTGGTCGACCGCTCCACCTGGACCCCGGCCCCGGTCTTCGACCTGGTCGGCCGGAGCGGTGACGTGGAGCGGCTGGAGCTGGAGAAGACCCTGAACATGGGCGTGGGCATGATCGCGGTCGTGCCGCAGGAGTCGGCGGACGCGGCCCTGACCACGCTCGCCGACCGCGGAGTCGACGCCTGGGTCGCCGGTGAGATCACCGCCCGGGGCGAGCACACCACGGGTGCGGCCCTGGTGGGCGACCACGCCTGAGCGGCCGGTACGGGCAGCACAAAACCCGGTCCGGCGCTGGAAGCACCGGACCGGGTGAGTGAAGGACCCTGGCGACGCGCGTGGGACGGCAGAACCGACCGCGGATGTCAGGCGCCGCGACGGTGTTGTGAGGAGTCGCCGCGCTCGTCCTCGTCGTCGTCCTCATAGAGGTCGGCGTACCGTGCGTACAGGTCGTCGTCTTGCTCATCGTCCTCGAAACGGTCGCCGTTAGTCGGCGGCGCCGGATTCGACGTCGATGCGCCCAGCTCCTCGGCCAGGCGTGAGAGGTCAGTCCCACCGCTGTTGTACTTCAGCTGGCGGGCGACCTTCGTCTGCTTGGCCTTGGCCCGGCCGCGCCCCATGGCTCGACCCCCTCAACGACGGGGCTCAACGGCCCCAGAGTCTGACACGCGTTCATGATCTGGAACGGGCTCTCCGCAGAGAGACCGGTCCGTAGGGCTTCCACGGTACCTGAGCCCGCGGCCATACGGTACGTCGCCCGCAGGACGCGCGTGTGCGCAGAACCTTCGAGGAGCCCCGTCCTCGCTGGTCAGTGGCGATTTTAACCACTTATCGGGGAGCGACCCGCCGGTGGAAGTGACAGTTCTCTCCACCCGGCCACCGGCAGGTACCACCCGGACACGCCCCGTCGAGGGGCCCGCGGTCACCGTGCGGCGCGCGCGTCCGCCATCCGCTGCTCGGCGATCCGGTCGGCCGCCGCGGCCGGCGGGATGCCATCCTCCTTTGCACGTGCGAAGATCGCGAGCGTGGTGTCGAAGATCTTCGCGGCCTGCGCCCGGCACCGGTCGAAGTCGAAGCCGTGCAGCTCGTCGGCCACCTGGATGACCCCGCCCGCGTTCACCACGTAGTCCGGCGCGTAGAGGATGCCGCGGTCGGCAAGGTCCTTCTCGACGCCGGGGTGCGCGAGCTGGTTGTTGGCCGCCCCGCACACCACCGCGGCGGTCAGCGCCGGCACCGAGTCGTCGTTCAGGGCGCCGCCGAGCGCGCAGGGGGCGTAGATGTCGACCCCCTCGGTGCGGATCAGGGCGTCGGTGTCGGCGGCGCGGGCCACCTCGGGGTGCGCGGCGACGATCCGGTCCACGGCCTCGGCCCGCACATCCGTGATCACGACCTCGGCGCCCTCGTCCAGCAGGTGCCGCACCAGGTGGTGCCCGACCTTGCCCACGCCCGCCACGCCCACCTTGCGGCCGCGCAGCGTCGGGTCGCCCCACAGGTGCTGGGCGCTGGCCCGCATGCCCTGGTAGACACCGAAGGCGGTGAGCACCGAGGAGTCGCCCGCGCCGCCGTTCTCCGGGGAGCGGCCGGTGGTCCAGCGGCACTCGCGCGCCACCACGTCCATGTCGGCGACGTACGTGCCGACGTCGCACGCGGTGACGTAGCGCCCGCCGAGCGAGGCCACACAGCGCCCGTAGGCGAGCAGCAGCTCCTCGGTCTTGACCAGCTCCGGGTCGCCGATGATCACGGCCTTGCCGCCACCGTGGCCGAGACCGGCCATGGCGTTCTTGTACGACATGCCGCGGGCGAGGTTCAGCGCGTCGGCGACGGCCTCGCCCTCGCTCGCGTACGGGTAGAAGCGGGTACCGCCGAGCGCGGGTCCGAGGGCGGTGGAGTGGATGGCGATGACGGCCTTGAGGCCGCTGGCACGGTCCTGACAGAGCACGACCTGTTCGTGGCCCCCCTGCTCCGAGTGGAACAGGGTGTGCAGTACGTCAGCGTGCGCGCCGGTTACGTCGGTCACGGTGGTGACTCCCAGGTAAGTAGCGGCGGGTGGTGTCGCGGTCCCGTGCGGGTGGCGGGGCCGTGGCAGGAGATTAGACCCTGGCCGCCCCCGCCACCGGCGCAGTGGTCGGGATCACCCTCCCTAGAGGTACCTTCCGACCCGGGCGTGGGACGATTTGCCGTGGTTTTCCGTCCGTCCGGGCGCGGTCCGGGCGGGTTTCGCGCCCGGCGGGCTGGGGAGGGAGCAGGCGTGCCCAAGGTGTCGTCCGTGGTCGTCCCGTACGCGACCTATCTGCGCGTCTACGAGCCGCTGGCCGCCTTCCCGGAGCCGGAGCGCAGCCACTGGGCGCGTTACGCCCGCCGCCCCGGCCGGCCCTCCTACCAGGACGAACTGCGCCGCTCGCTGGCCGATCTGCTGCCCACCCCGCCGGTGGCGGTGCCGGTGCACGAGAGCGGGGACGCGTTCGTGCTCGACGTCGACGGGGTGGTGTGCGTCTGCCCCTGGCGGACCCGGCTGCGCGGCTGGCAGGCCCTGGACGGTCTGGCCGAGGACCTTCCCGCGGTGGTCCTGGACGCGGTGCTGCCCCCGCTCGTGCGCCGCCAGGCCGCCCAGGACTACGAGCGCTGGCTGGCCCGGAACCCGGACGCCCGCCCCTGGATCCGCACCTCCACCTGGCAGGTGCCGATCAACTGGTTCGTGCTGGTCTCCGACGAGGAGCGGGAGTACGTCAAGGGGGTGGGCGGCGCGGCGGCCGGGGCGCGGGACGCGGCGGCCGCCTTCGGGGACGAGCAGCCCTCGCTGCGCTACCGGACGCCGATGGTGCAGGCCCGGCGGCGGGTGGCGCGGGCGCTGCGCGCGCTGCGCGAGGCCGTCGACGAGGGGCCGCTGATCGACGGGCTGGTGGACGTGGGCCGCTGGCTGGAGGAGTTCCACCCGCGCTCGCTGGTGGAGCTGGACTACGGCGGTCTGGTGCATGTGCTGCCGGCCGGTGAGCTGGAGGGCGACCACTCGGCCGCGGACGTGGCCGAGGGCGTCGAGGCGCTGCGCCGGGGGGACGGGGCGGCGGCCGCGGAGGCGTACGGACGGCTCGTGGAGCGGTGGCGCGCGGTGCGTGACCGGCGGTCGGCCAACTGACGCTGTGTCAGAGAGTGACCTGCATCACGGCTCGAAAGGCGTCGAACAGCGTACGGTCAAGGGTCTTTAGCGGAGCTGACGGGACGTACGGCACGATCCGGGCGTATGTGTCAAGGGTGATGGACTGCACTTACCTGACCCTTGCCTAGGTTGCCCCCCCTCATGCCAAAATAGGACAAGGAGTCCGGGGAGGGCTCCTTCCGCCCGCTTATGCTCCGTCTTGGGTGGGATCTCAGCATTGCACGCTTTGGGGGGTCTGGTGACTTCCTGATCGCCCTGTGACTGATCGTCACAGTGGTGTGACTGTCCGCTATGGCATGGTCCATCGGCATCCGTCGCTGATGAACACCTGGGAGGGCAATTCCATCGGTTTGGCCGACGCGGCTGGACAGATGGTGTAGTTGTAGTGCCGAGGACAAGCCGTTCGTCCTATAACCGACTCGACTCGCGTCCGCCATTTCGGGCAACGCGGGTCAAGGTGCAGAATTTAGAGGAAAGAACCGAGAAGGTTCGGTTCTCCCGAGGAGGCCGCTCATGACCGCTCGCACCCCTGATGCCGAGCCGCTGCTGACCCCGGCTGAGGTCGCCACCATGTTCCGCGTCGACCCCAAGACGGTCACGCGCTGGGCGAAGGCCGGCAAGCTCACGTCGATCCGCACGCTCGGCGGGCACCGCCGCTACCGCGAGGCCGAGGTCCGCGCTCTGCTCGCGGGCATCCCGCAGCAGCGCAGCGAGGCCTGAACAACTTCATAACCGGGCAAACCGGCTGGTCCCCCAACCAGTCGTCGCGTCCGGGACCAACAGCTCCAAGCGACGCGGGTCCTGCCCCAACAGGTCCCACGCCCAAGCCTTCAGAGCTTTGTCGGGCAAGTGCACAGGGTGCGTCGTCGATCGCGCTGGACTCCGCCGGGTCCAGCGCGATCTTTTTTGTGCGGTCGGCGGGGGTGCGGACCGGGCCGGTGAGCGGCCTTGTCCGAGGCTGGGGAGGCGTGTCGGATCCCTGGCGGTGAGCCCTGGAGTGCGGTGCAATTGCACATATTAAATTGACTGCTTGTAGGCGGGGTGTAAGGACGGGGCTTTCACAAACTCGTGCGGTGACACCCGTCACATTGCAAGGCGCTTGTTGCCGACCCTCGCCGTGCGCTAAAGGAGCCTCCGGTCTCATCGCGCCCTGCGCGGACGGGAGTTCGGGAGCCGGGGCGTTCGCTCACGCGGTCGAGGGGTGGTCGGGTTCCACGGCCTCCGGCGCGCCGGGCGCCTCCGGCGGTTCCAGCACCTCGACCGCCTCCCGGGGCGCCAGAGCGCCGCTCAGGGGCTTCTGCCGGGCGTCGGGGAACTGCGGGGCCTTCGCCGCGGCGGCCGGCGGCCGCCGCGCGCTCTCCATCGCCAGCCGCAGCAGCCGGTGGCAGGCGGGGCAGCGGCTGGTGAGATGGCCGTACGAGGACGCGGCCGCGAGGTGCGCGCGGAGGAGCGCCCGGGTCTCGTGCCTGGCCGACGCCGCCATACGCCACCTCCAGCGGTCCGTGCCGCAACGGACCCTGCCTCTGGGGTACCGAGGGAATGTGACTCCGTCAAGAGACCGCGGAGCGGGCCGCGTCGGCGCGGAGGACGGCGCGGGCACGGCCTGCCGCGTACCCGAGGGGTGCGGCGGGCGCGGCCTGCGGGGTCGTGTGCCCGGATACGAAGAAGGCCCGCATCCACCGGGATGCGGGCCCTACTTGCGGTCCTGACGGGATTTGAACCCGCGGCCTCCACCTTGACAGGGTGGCGAGCACTCCAAGCTGCTCCACAGGACCTTGTTCGCGGCGCCGAACTCGCGTTGCGCTGCGAGAAGAGACTCTACAGGAGGCGGGCCGCCTGGTCGAACTCACTCAGTGTGCCGACGGCATCACGGTGCCGCGGCGTCGATCGCCTTCACGATCCGCTTGTCGGAGACGGGGTACGCCGTGCCCAGCGCGTGCGCGAAGTAGCTGACCCGCAGCTCCTCCAGCATCCAGCGGATGTCGCGCACCTGCTGCGGCACCGGGCGGCCCTGCGGCAGCTGCTCCAGCAGCCACGCGTACTCGTCGCGCATCTCCCGGACCTTCTCCATGCGCGTGGTGTCCCGCTGGACGTTGGTCGGCATCTGCTGGAGCCGCCGGTCCGCCGCGACCAGATAGCGCATCAGGTCGGGCAGCCGCCGTATCCCCGCCTCGGTGACGAAGCCGGGCTTCACGAGGGCGTCCAACTGCTGCCGTACGTCCGTCAGATTGGCCAGCAGCGCGGGGCTGCGGACCGCCTTGAGGCGGCGTTCGCACGCCTGCCAGGCGGCCAGCACCTGCTGCACCTGGCCCACGGTCCGTACGGTCAGGTCCACGATCTCGGACCGTACTTTGTCGTAGAGCTTGCGGTACGACTCCTCGTCCCAGGCCGGTCCGCCGAAGTCGGCGATCAGCCGGTCCGCCGCCGCCGTGGCGCAGTCGTCGAACAGGGCCTGGATCGACCCGTGCGGATTGGCCGACAGACCGATCTTCTGCTGGTTGGTCAGCTTCTCGGACGCGAACTTCGCCGGGTTCACCGGGATGTTGCGCAGGATCAGCCGGCGCGTGCCCCGCCACATGGCCTCGGCCTGCTCCGCCTCGGTGTCGAAGAGCCGCACCGAGACGGTGCCCGCCGCCGGTCCGTCGTCCACCAGCGCCGGGTACGCCTTCACCGGCTGGCCGGCCCGGCGGGTCTCGAAGACCCGGGTGAGCGAGCCGATCGTCCAGTCGGTCAGCCCCGAGCGCTCCAGCGACTCGCCGCCGCTGCGCTCCGCGGTCGCCGCGGCGGCCTGGGACAGGGCCTGGCGCGCCTTCGGCCGGAGCTTCAGCTTGAGCGCTTCGAGGTCCTTGTCCTCGGCCAGCTTGCGGCGCCGCTCGTCGACGATCCGGAAGGTGATCTTCAGATGGTCGGGGACCTTCGCCCAGTCGAAGTCCTCGGCCTCGAACGGCACCCCGACCCTGCGCTTCAGCTCGCGCGCCATGGTCGTGGTCAGCGGCTCCTGGAGGGGCACCGCCTGCTCCAGGAACGCCTTCGCGTAGTTGGGCGCGGGGACGTAGTGCCGGCGGATCGGCTTGGGCAGCGAGCGGATCAGCTCGGTGACGACCTCCTCGCGCAGGCCCGGGATCTGCCAGTCGAAGCCCTCGTCGGTGACCTGGTTGAGCACCTGGAGCGGGATGTGGACGGTCACTCCGTCCGCGTCCGCGCCCGGTTCGAACTGGTAGGTCACCCGGAACTTCAGCGCGCCCTGGCGCCAGCAGTCCGGGTAGTCGGCCTTGGTGACCGCCTGCGCCGACTCCCGGACGAGCATCTCCCGCTCGAAGTCCAGGAAGTCGGGCTGCTCGTGCCGCTTGTGCTTCCACCAGGAGTCGAAGTGGGCGCCGGAGACGACGTGCTCGGGCACCCGCTGGTCGTAGAAGTCGTACAGCGTCTCGTCGTCGACGACGATGTCCCGGCGCCGGGCGCGGTGCTCCAGCTCCTCGACCTCGCTGAGCAGTCTGCGGTTGTCGGCGAAGAACTTGTGGTGGGTGCGCCAGTCGCCCTCCACCAGGGCGTTGCGGATGAACAGCTCACGGCTGGCCTCCGCGTCGATCCGGCCGTAGTTGACCTTCCGCTGGGCCACGATCGGCACGCCGTACAGCGTCACCTTCTCGTACGCCATCACCGCGGCCTGGTCCTTCTCCCAGTGCGGTTCGCTGTACGTCCGCTTCAGCAGGTGGCCGGCCAGCGGCTCGACCCACTCGGGCTCGATCTTCGCGTTGACCCGCGCCCACAGGCGGGAGGTCTCGACGAGCTCGGCGGACATCACGAACCGCGGCGGCTTCCTGAACAGCGCGGAGCCGGGGAAGATCGCGAACTTGGCGTTGCGGGCGCCCAGGTACTCGCCCCGGCCGCCGTCCCTGCGGCCCTGCTGCGGTGCGGAGTCCTTGGACTCCTTCACGTCCTTCATGCCGATGTGCGAGAGCAGACCGGCCAGCAGGGAGACATGGACGCGGTCGCCGGGGGCGTCGTCCTCGTTGAGGTGGATGCCCATCTGCTTGGCGACCGTGCGCAGCTGGGAGTAGATGTCCTGCCATTCGCGGATGCGCAGGAAGTTGAGGTACTCCTGCTTGCACATCCGGCGGAAGGACGACGAGCCGCGCTCCTTCTGCTGCTCGCGCAGATAGCGCCAGAGGTTGAGGAAGGCGAGGAAGTCGCTGGACTCGTCCCGGAAGCGGGCGTGCTGCTGGTCGGCCTGGGCCTGCTTGTCGGCGGGGCGCTCGCGCGGGTCCTGGATGGACAGCGCGGCGGCGATCACCATGACCTCGCGCGCGCAGCCGTTCTTGTCGGCCTCCAGGACCATCCGGGCAAGACGCGGGTCGACGGGGAGCTGGGCCAGCTTGCGGCCGGTCTGGGTGAGCCGCTTGCGCGGGTCCTTCTGCGCCGGGTCGAGCGCGCCCAGCTCCTGGAGGAGCTGCACGCCGTCGCGGATGTTGCGGTGGTCCGGCGGGTCGATGAACGGGAACTTCTCGATGTCGCCGAGGCCGGCCGCGGTCATCTGGAGGATGACGGAGGCGAGGTTGGTGCGCAGGATCTCCGCGTCGGTGAACTCCGGGCGGGCCAGGAAGTCGTCCTCGCCGTAGAGCCGGATGCAGATGCCGTCGGACGTACGCCCGCAGCGGCCCTTGCGCTGGTTGGCGCTGGCCTGCGAGACCGGCTCGATGGGCAGCCGCTGCACCTTGGTGCGATGGCTGTAGCGGGAGATCCGGGCGAAGCCGGGGTCGATGACGTACTTGATGCCGGGGACCGTCAGGGAGGTCTCGGCGACGTTGGTGGCGAGCACGATCCGGCGGCCGGTGTGCTGCTGGAAGACGCGGTGCTGCTCGGCGTGCGAGAGGCGCGCGTACAGCGGCAGCACCTCGGTGGAGCGGTACTGCTTCTTGGTGAGCGCGTCGGCGGTGTCGCGGATCTCCCGCTCGCCGGAGAGGAAGACCAGGATGTCGCCGGAGCCCTCGGCCATCAGCTCCTCGACGGCGTCGGTGATCGCGGTGATCTGGTCGCGGTCGGCGTCCTCGGAGTCCTCCTCCAGGAGCGGCCGGTAGCGCACCTCCACCGGGTACGTCCGCCCGCTGACCTCGACGATCGGGGCGTCGCCGAAGTGCCGGGAGAACCGCTCGGGGTCGATGGTCGCCGAGGTGATGACGACCTTCAGATCGGGCCGCTTCGGCAGCAGCTGGGCGAGATAGCCCAGCAGGAAGTCGATGTTGAGGGACCGCTCGTGGGCCTCGTCGATGATGATCGTGTCGTAGGCGCGCAGCTCGCGGTCGGTCTGGATCTCGGCGAGCAGGATGCCGTCCGTCATCAGCTTGACGAAGGTGGCGTCCGGGTCGACCTGGTCGGTGAACCGCACCTTCCAGCCGACGGCCTCGCCGAGCGGTGTGTCCAGCTCCTCGGCGACCCGCTCGGCGACCGTGCGGGCGGCGATCCGGCGGGGCTGGGTGTGCCCGATCATGCCGCGCACGCCCCGGCCCAGCTCCATGCAGATCTTCGGGATCTGCGTGGTCTTCCCGGACCCGGTCTCACCGGCGACGATGACGACCTGGTGGTCGCGGATCGCCGTGGCGATCTCGTCCTTCTTCTGGCTGACCGGCAGTTGCGCGGGGTAGGTGACGGCGGGCACGCGCGAGCGCCGCTCGGCCATGCGCCGCGCGGCCTTGTCGGCCTCGGCGTCGATCTCGGCCAGGACGGCGGCGCGCGCCTCGGGCTTGCGGATCTTGCGCGCGCCCTCGAGCCTGCGCCCGAGCCGGTGCGCGTCACGCAGCGTCAGCTCGGTCAGACGGGTGGCGAGGGCGCCGAGGGCGGGGGCGGGATGCGTAGACATACGCATCCCAGGATCTCACCTCGGGGAAATCTCGCGCGAATGATTTGTCCGGCCGCGGCGGACGGGAAGGAGACCGGCCGGGGCCGGACGCGGGCGGCCGGGGTCAGCAGGTGCGGTGGCCCTGCTTGAACCCGGACTTGAAGCCGTCCTTGTAACCGCGGTTGTAGTCCTTCCCGGAGTCCTTCTTGAGATCCTTCCTGGCGTCCTGCTTCAGGTCCTTGTGCAGGTCCTGCTGGAGGGCGGCGGGCTTCATGTGGTCGCCGGGGAACGAGCGCCCGTCGTGGTCCCCGCGTCCGTTGTGGTCGCAGCCGCGGTGGCCCTGTTTGAAGCCGTCCTTGAAGCCGTCCTTGAAGCCGCGCTGGTAGTCCCGGTCGGACCGGGGGACCTTGGCGCTGGTGCTGGCGTGGGTCTCGCTCGGCGCCGCGGCGGCTGCCTGCTGGAAGCTCACCGGGCCGAGAACGACCGATGCGGCGATGAGGGCCGAGCCCAGAACGACGGCCCTTCGTCGGTGCGTGGCGGACATGAGTGCCCCCTAGGGTCGGTGGGGCGAGGGATCGATGAGTGGCCTATGTGGCCTTTCTCACGTTTCACGCTAGTCCGTTGTGGGGAGGACGCAACCGCGGCAGCGGCCTTCGCTACTGCGGCGTGGGGCGCAGCAGTCCGAGGACGGCCTGCTCGGACCACTGCCCCGCCGCACCCGGACAGGCGGCGAGGTACGAGGCGACCGCGTCGGTGTCCCAGACGCCGGCCGACAGCAGCCCGTCGGCCAGGAGCCGGAGATAGGCGGCCGACGGCGCGTTCCAAGGCACCTCGTCCATCGCCCAGGGCGCGGTGAACGTGAGGACGGGCAGCCCCTCCAGCCGCCCCGCGCAGACCAGGGTCTCGTAGCGGCCCCGGCCCAGCACGGACCGGCCGCGGGTGAGCGCGTCGGCCAGGTCGAGGCGCCCGCCGGGCTCCCGGTACATCTCCTGGGCGGCGACATCGGAGAACTGCTCGGCCGACAGCAGGTGCGCCCTGGCCAGGACGCGCCCCTGGGCCCGTGGGTCGTAGAAGGCCCGGCCGCCGCCCCACACCGGCGACTCGGTGGCGAAGTAGAGGGCGCCGGTGAGCTCGACGGCGAGGGACCGGGCGGGCAGTCGCGGGTCACGGCATCCCGGGCAGTCCCGTCCGGCCCCCGGCGGACGGCCGCCGCGCAGATAGAAGGCGAGCCGGTCCAGCTGCATGTTCGAGCCGTAGGAGGTGTACCAGACCTGCTCCGGGCTCGGGTCGGTCGGCCGCACCGGGTCGATGGGGTGCAGAGCTTTCACGCCGGTCCGCTCCTCACACACGAACGAGCCCCCCTCCGAGGACTTCGGAGAGGGGCTCGATGCCCTGAAGGGCTGCGGTGGCTGGGGCCGGGGTCGAACCGGCGACCTATCGCTTTTCAGGCGATCGCTCGTACCAACTGAGCTACCCAGCCACGAGGTTTCACGTGAAACCTCAGCGGTCCTGACGGGATTTGAACCCGCGGCCTCCACCTTGACAGGGTGGCGAGCACTCCAAGCTGCTCCACAGGACCAAGCTGTTTGTGTGCAACAGTGTCGCACACGATCTTGCGTGCCCCCAACGGGATTCGAACCCGTGCTACCGCCTTGAAAGGGCGGCGTCCTAGGCCGCTAGACGATGAGGGCTATCGGCCCGCCTGGGCGCTTCTCAGCGCGTCGGGGACGTGAGAAGCATATGGGATGCCGGGGGGTATCGCCAAAACCGTTTACGGGCCCGGCGGGGAGGCGGCCCGGGAGGGTGCCGAAGCCGGTGGCGAGGGCGGTGAGGAGGACGGTGACGAGGAGGGCGCCGTGGGGGTGGGGGCGGCGCCCGGCCGGTTCTCCTCGGGCAGATGGCGGCTCACCTCCGCGGTCGTCAGGCCCAGCCCGCCCAGCTTGATCGCGTCCCACGCCTGGAGGCGGTGGCTGTCCCGGTCGACGTAGAGGACCGACGCCTCCACGGGGGCGGGGTGCTCCTGCTCGACCGCGCGCAGTCCGCTGCCGCCCGTCGAGCCCTCCCTGCGCAGCCGGGTGCCGTAGGGGAGGATCTCCGTGCCCTCGTGGTGCAGATGCCCGCACAGCACCAGCGGCACCGCGCCGTCCGTCTCCCGGGCCGCCAGCGGTTCATGGGCGACGGCGATGTCGACCGGGGTGCCGGCGGCCCGCTGGTCCCGCAGCGCCGACGCCAGCCGGGCGCCCGCCAGCCGCTCCGCCGCGTCTCCGCCCGTCGCCGCCGAGCGGTCCGGGGTGAACTGCGGGTCGCCGATCCCGGCGAAGCGCAGTCCCGCCACCGTCTCGGCCCGGCCGTCGTCCAGCACGTGCACGTTCTTCATCCGCTCCAGACGGTGCTGCGTGGTCCGCGAGTCGTGGTTGCCGCGCACCCAGACATAGGGCACGCCCAGGTCGGCCACCGGGTCGAGGAAGCCGTTCTCCGCCGCCGTGCCGTGGTCCATCGTGTCGCCGGAGTCGACGATCACGTCCACCTTGTACTGCTCCACCAGCGAGGCGATGATCTTCCAGCTCGCCGGGTTGAGATGGATGTCGGAGACGTGCAGCACCCGGATGGTCGTCGGGTCCGGCTGGTAGGCGGGGAGCGTGGAGGTGACGTCGTACAGCTTGGTCACGTTCGTCACCAGACGGGCCAGCTCCCGCTGGTACACGTCGAACTCGGTGACGATGCTGCGCGCGTCGCCCACCAGCGAGGGCGCCGAGGAGAGCAGCCCGGAGAACCGCGGCTCCAGCACCGACTTCGGGTTCCAGGTGGCGTACGCGCTCGCCCCGGACGCGGCGAGCAGGGCCAGGGCCAGCCCCCCGGCCGCCAGCGCGCGGCGCGGGCGGCGGTAGACGGCCAGGCCCAGGGCGGTCGCCCCGGCGACCACCGCCACCGTGGAGCGCAGCGCCAGGTCGAAGGTGCCGTGCGCCACGTCGTGCGCGACCTCGTCCTGGAGCCCGGAGAGCCGTTCGGGGTGGTCGACGAGGGCCTGGGCGCGCTCCGGGTCGAGCTGGTCGACGTTCACGTCCAGCCGGACCGGGGCGGTGTGGCTGTCCAGGCGCAGGGCGCCCAGCGGCGAGACATTGATCTTCGTGCCGCCGCTCAGGGAGGGGCGCAGCGTCATCGTCGTGTTGACGGGGCCGACCGGGACGCGTACGTCGCCGACGGTCAGCAGCCCCAGCCAGGCACCGGTGATCACGACGGCCGCCAGGCCCAGGGCCCGGAGCCAGGGGTGCGGCGCGGTGGCGGTCAGGGGACGGGCGGCGCCGCGCCGGGCGCCGCGGCGGTACGGGAGGTCCAGGTCTGCGAGGCGGACGCGAGCCATTGGGCGCGTATGCCCGGCCGCGTCGGCGGATATGCGCGGTCCGGGCCGCGCACCGGCCGGGGCACGGCCAGGACACGGCCCGGACACGGGACCCCGCCGTACCGGACAATGGGCGTGTGCTGGAGATGACGCGCGAGGAGTTCGAGGAACTGGTCGCCGAGGCGCTCGACCGGATCCCGCCGGAGCTGACACGGCTGATGGACAACGTCGCGGTGTTCGTCGAGGACGAGCCGCCCGCCGACGACCCCGACCTGCTCGGGCTCTACGAGGGCACCCCGCTGACCGAGCGCGGCGAGTGGTACGCGGGCGTGCTGCCCGACCGGATCACCGTCTACCGGGGGCCGACGCTGCGCATGTGCGACACCCGCGAGGACGTCGTCGCGGAGACCGAGGTGACCGTGGTGCACGAGATCGCGCACCACTTCGGCATCGACGACGCCCGGCTGCACGCCCTGGGCTACGGCTGAGGTCCGTCCGGCGCCCCGGCGTGTCCTCGCCGGGGCGCCGGGAGTTGGGCACGGCGACTTCTCCCTCCCGGAGGTGGCTTCCGTGCGCCCCTTGCCCGTGTCCGTCCGTCCCGCCGTGCCCGTGTCCGTCCGTCTCGCCGCCGCACTCGCCGCACTCGCCGCCGCCACCGGCTGTGTGAGCGTGGGAGAGGAGGCCGGCGGCGGGGCCCGGCCCTCGCACTCCGCCGGGCGCGGCGGCGGTGAGGTGTCCGGCGGCGCGGCGGCGGTGTCCGGCGCCGCCGCGGACCGGGCCGGGGGCGGCGACGGCAAGCACGGGCACGGGAAGAAGGAGAAGGGGTCGCCGAGCGGGGAGCCGTCCGGCTCGGCCCCGGCCACCGGTGCCCCGAGCGCGTCGGCCACGGCACCCGGCCGGCCCGGCGGCCCGCCGCCCGCGGGCGACCCGGCGCCCACCGAGGTGGTGCCGGAGCCGCCGCAGACGTCCGCGCCGCCGCCCGAGCAGCCGCCCGCGTCGCCGCCCCCGCCGGCCTCGCCCGATCCGACGGTCGCCGAGCCGTCGTCCTCGGCGCACGAGGGCACCGGGACCCAGCTGGCCCAGCGCGAGCCGGCGCCCGCGCCGGGCAGTCTGCGCCGCCCCGGCCGGGCACACGTCTGACCTGCGGCTCCGTCCGCCCCCGGGCTCAGTTTGCCTCAAGGGGAGGAAGGTGCGTATGCTAGTAGATCGTTTGATCCCATTTGCCCGGCGCCCATGAAGAGCGCGCCGTGTGGCGCGTACTCTCCCTTGCCGTGGCGGACCGCATCGAGGCGGTCGTGGTGCGAAACACGGAGTTGACGGGCGCGTGCCGACGAGACTCCGGAAGGTTTCGCATTCGCATGTCCATTGCCAGTACTGATCACGTCGTCGTGCCCGAGAGCACCGAGGACACCCCCGAGAACCCGCAGCTCCTGGCCGACCAGGCCGGTGCCGAGGCTCCCGAGGGCACCGAGGACCGGGCCCCCGAGATCACCTTCGCCGACCTCGGCCTGCCCGAGGGCGTCGTGCGCAAGCTCGCGCAGAACGGCGTGACCACCCCCTTCCCGATCCAGGCCGCGTCCATCCCGGACGCCCTGGCCGGCAAGGACATCCTCGGCCGCGGCCGCACCGGCTCCGGCAAGACCCTCTCCTTCGGTCTGCCCACCCTGGCCACCCTGGCCGGCGGGCGCACCCAGAAGCACAAGCCGCGCGCCGTCATCCTCACCCCGACCCGCGAGCTGGCGATGCAGGTCGCCGACGCGCTCCAGCCCTACGGCGACGTCCTCGGCCTCAAGATGAAGGTCGTCTGCGGCGGCACCTCCATGGGCAACCAGATCTACGCCCTGGAGAAGGGCGTCGACGTCCTGGTCGCCACCCCGGGCCGGCTGCGCGACATCATCAACCGCGGTGCCTGCTCCCTGGAGGACGTGCGGATCGCCGTCCTCGACGAGGCCGACCAGATGTCCGACCTGGGCTTCCTGCCCGAGGTCACCGAGCTGCTCGACCAGGTCCCGGCGGGCGGCCAGCGGATGCTGTTCTCCGCCACCATGGAGAACGAGATCAAGACCCTCGTCGACCGCTACCTCACCGACCCGGTGAGCCACGAGGTCGACGCCGCCCAGGGCGCGGTGACGACCATGTCGCACCACATCCTGGTCGTGAAGCCCAAGGACAAGGCGCCGGTCACCGCGGCCATCGCCTCCCGCAAGGGCCGCACCATCATCTTCGTGCGCACCCAGCTCGGCGCGGACCGCGTGGCCGAGCAGCTGCGCGACGCCGGGGTGAAGTCCGACGCGCTGCACGGCGGCATGACCCAGGGCGCGCGCACCCGCACCCTGGCCGACTTCAAGGACGGTTACGTCAACGTCCTGGTCGCCACCGACGTCGCCGCCCGCGGCATCCACGTCGACGGCATCGACCTCGTGCTGAACGTCGACCCGGCCGGTGACCACAAGGACTACCTGCACCGGGCCGGCCGCACCGCCCGCGCGGGCCGCACCGGCACGGTCGTCTCGCTCTCCCTGCCGCACCAGCGGCGCCAGATCTTCCGCCTCATGGAGGACGCGGGCGTCGACGCCACGCGCCACATCATCCAGGGCGGCGCCGCCTTCGAGCCGGAGGTCGCCGAGATCACCGGCGCCCGTTCGATGACCGAGGTGCAGGCCGAGTCCGCGGGCAACGCCGCGCAGCAGGCCGAGCGCGAGGTCGCCCACCTCACCAAGCAGCTGGAGCGCGCGCAGCGGCGCGCGTCCGAGCTGCGCGAGGACGCCGACCGGCTGGTCGCCCGGGTCGCCCGCGAGCGCGGCGAGGACCCCGAGGCGGCGGTGGCCGAGGCGCAGGCCGAGGCCGAGCGGATCGCCGAGGTGTCGGTGCCGGAGCAGCCCGCGGCGCAGGACGTCGACCGCGCGGAGCGCGAGGAGCGCACGGCGCCCGCGTCGTCCTACTCCTCCCCGTCCTCCTCCTCGGCCTCCTCGGCGCCGTCGTACGACCGCCGGGAGCGCCGCGACGACCGCGGTGGTGACCGTGGTGGTTTCCGCCGGGACGACCGCGACCGTTCCTTCGACCGTGACCGTGACCGTGGCGGCCGTTCCTTCGAGCGCCGTGACGACCGCGGTGGCGACCGTGGCGGCTTCCGCCGCGACGACCGGGGTGACCGGGGCGGCTTCCGTCGTGACGACCGTGGCGGCCGTTCCTTCGACCGGAACGACCGCAACGACCGCGGTGGCGACCGTGGTGGTTTCCGCCGGGACGACCGCGACCGTTCCTTCGACCGTGACCGTGACCGTGGCGGCCGTTCCTTCGAGCGTCGCGACGACCGCGGCGGCGACCGTGGCGGCTTCCGCCGCGACGACCGCGACCGCGGTGAGCGCGGTGAGCGCGGCGGCGACCGCGCCCCCCGCTCCTTCGACCGGCGTGACGACCGCGGCGGCTTCCGCCGGGACGACCGTCCGGCCCGCCGTGACGAGCGCGGCGGACACCGCGGCAGCGACCGTCCGTTCAACCGCGACCGCCAGGGCGGCGACCGCCCCGGCTTCCGCACCGGCGGTCACGAGCGCCCCTACGGCCGCCGTGACGACCACCGCGGCGGCGGCTCCTCCTTCGGCCGCCGCGAGGACAAGCCGCGCTGGAAGCGCAACGGCTGACACCGTGTGAGCCGACTGTCCGGAAGGGCCCGTACGACATCGAGTCGTGCGGGCCCTTCCGCATCCCCGTGCGATCCCCGCGTGAGGCATGTCACACCGCCGGTGAGGGAATTGCTGGGGGCATGACAGATGATGACGCCAGTGCGCACGGGACCGCCGGGCCGTCGGACGAGGAACGGCTGGCCCAGCTCGGCTACACGCAGGTCCTCGCCCGCCGCATGTCGGCCTTCGCCAACTACGCGGTCTCCTTCACGATCATCTCCGTCCTTTCCGGCTGCCTCACGCTGTACCTCTTCGGGATGAACACCGGCGGCCCCGCCGTGATCACCTGGGGCTGGGTGGGCGTGGGCCTGATGACGCTGTTCGTGGGCCTGTCGATGGCCGAGATCTGCTCGGCGTACCCGACCTCGGCCGGTCTGTACTTCTGGGCCCACCGGCTGGCGCCGCCGCGCTCGGCCGCCGCCTGGGCCTGGTTCACGGGCTGGTTCAACGTGCTGGGCCAGGTGGCGGTGACGGCGGGCATCGACTTCGGCGCCGCGTCCTTCCTCGGCGCGTATCTGAACCTCCAGTTCGGCTTCGGGGTCACCCCCGGCCGCACCGTCCTCCTCTTCTCGGCGATCCTGCTGCTGCACGGCCTGCTGAACACCTTCGGCGTGCGCATCGTCGCCTTCCTCAACAGCGTCAGCGTGTGGTGGCACGTGCTCGGCGTCGCGGGGATCGTGGCCGCGCTCGCCCTGGTCCCCGACCACCACCGGTCGACGTCGTTCGTCCTCACCCACTTCGTGAACAACACCGGCTGGGGCAGCGGCGTCTACGTCGTCCTGCTCGGCCTGCTGATGGCCCAGTACACCTTCACCGGCTACGACGCCTCCGCCCACATGACCGAGGAGACCCACGACGCGGCCACGGCCGGCCCCCGGGGCATCGTCCGCTCCATCTGGACCTCCTGGATCGCCGGGCTCGTCCTGCTGCTCGGCTTCACCTACGCCATCCAGGACTACGGCCGCGCCCTGGACTCCCCGACCGGCGCCCCGCCCGCCCAGATCCTGCTGGACGCCCTCGGCGCGAGCGCGGGCAAGCTGCTGCTGCTCGTGGTGATCGGCGCCCAGCTGTTCTGCGGCATGGCGTCCGTGACGGCCAACAGCCGCATGATCTACGCCTTCTCCCGCGACGGCGCGCTGCCCTTCTCCCGCCTGTGGCACACCGTCGGCCCGCGCACCCGCACCCCCGTCGCCGCGGTGTGGCTGGCCGCGCTCGGCGCCCTCGTCCTCGGCCTGCCCTACCTGATCAACGAGACCGCGTACGCCGCCGTGACGTCGATCGCGGTGATCGGCCTCTACATCGCCTACGTGATCCCCACCCTGCTCCGGGTCCGCAAGGGCGACGCCTTCGAACGCGGCCCCTGGCACCTGGGCCGCTGGTCCCGGCCGATCGGCGTCGTCGCGGTGGTCTGGGTCGGTGTCATCACGGTCCTCTTCATGCTGCCCCAGGTCTCCCCGGTCACCTGGCAGACCTTCAACTACGCCCCCGTCGCCGTCCTGGTCGTCCTCGGCTTCGCCGCCGTCTGGTGGCTCGCCTCGGCCCGCCACTGGTTCCTCGACCCCACCCGCACCCGCCGCCCCGCCCCCGCTCCGGCCCGAGACCCCCACTGACCCCGCCGGTGCCCCCGGCACACCCCCGTACGGTGCACTTCCGGCCCCGCTGTCCGATACCCGATCGGCGCCACGGCCTCCTACGGCTATGCTCAGGGATGCACCATCGCCAGGGCCCTTAGCTCAATTGGCAGAGCAGTGGACTTTTAATCCATTGGTTGTGGGTTCGAGTCCCACAGGGCCTACGGGTAGCGGGGGAGGGAAACACCCTCTGACCTGCTAGGCAGTGCCTGAGTCGGCTTCGGTCGGGTCAGGCGCTGCTTCGTTTTCGAGCCAATGCGTGAGTGGATGCGCTCGTGGCCTGCCGATCGCGTGCCGCTTGACCGGACGAATCAGCAGTTGCCCGACACGACCTGAGGGTCAGCTTCGCTGCCTTCTCGGCGGTTTCGCGGTCCAGCTCAGGGAGCAGGCTCGTGTGCGTGCCCGAGGCCAGCGTGATGGCGGAGTGCCGGAGCGTCTCCTCCACCGTTTGGATGTCGCCGCCGCCTCCGTGCGTGAGCGTTGCGGCGACGTGGAGCTGGCGGCCGTTTACACGTTGGCTCGTCCGCGACCAGGGCGGGGGCTTGACCGCGGCGCAGGAACCCGCTCTGGCCACAGCGCCGGCCGGCCCGTCGGGCCGGAGGTGGTCCGGCGACTGTGGCTGCGGGAGAGGGATCAGAGTGAGCCGGTTCATCCCTGTGGAGCAGCGACTCCCGAACCCATGCTTGGAGTTCGCGGATGCAGGGCCCGCACGCTTACATGAGAGCCTGAATGCCGGCGACGTTCGCGGGGCCGATCCACAGCATGCGTATCCAGCGTCTGCCGCAGTGGAGCCAGCAGAACCCGTCGACCCGTTGGTTGCCGTGGTCCGTGGCTGTTGGGGCGGGTGGGCCGCCGGACGAACTCCGCGATCCCAACCACCCTGTGCGGTGGGACGATTTCCGTCAGCATGGTTCGTCGGCTTTCTCGCTCAGGATCCCTGCGCCACCGCAGAAGCGCTTTCCTGCTTCCCGCCGTCGGAGAACAGCAGGGTGGGCTCGGCGAGGATGTCGCGGCCGGCCTCGCTCTTGTAGATCTCGTCGACGCTGCCGAACCGGGCCTGGGAGTAGTCGAGCCCCAGAAGATCGGCGGCCTGGCGGACGGACGCCTCGTCGGACCCCTCGATCTCCAGGAACGTGGGGAGGTCGGGCCAGGTGTCGAAGTCGAAGGCGACTTCGCCCAGGCGCCACTCCTCGCGGTAGTTCTCCTGGTAGCGGACCTCGGTGAGGCCGACCCGGCGGAGGATGTCGGCCATGGCGTGCAGATCGGCGACCTCGGTCTCGATCTCCTTGGTGCCGTCGATCGTCGTGGCGTCGGTGACCTGCTTGAGCGTGAGCGTCGAGCGGGTGCCCTCGTCCCGTAGGCGGAGCCACGCCCCGCCGTCGAGGGAGTCGTTCTCGAAGATCTTGCGGGTGAGGAGGGTGCGGGGGAGCGCCTGGACGGCGCCGAGGGCAGCCAGCTTGGCCTGCAGGCCGGCGACGTCGACGGCCAGGAACTTCGCCTCGTACTCGTGCTTCATGGATCTCTCTCTCAGAGACGGTCGGTGAGGGGGGACGAACGGACCGCCAGGAGCAGGCCCATGCGATGGATGTGGTCGTGTGGCTGGCCGATGTGGGGCCGCTCGATGAACTCGTTCGTGCGCAGGGTGAGCAGCACGTCCCAGTCCCCGAGGAAGTGACGGTGCAGGCGCTCCGGAGCGGTGTAGTGCTCCACCAAGTGATGGCGCTTTTCCACGGGCATCATGAACTCCGCACCGAACACACCGTCCGGGCGGACCAGGCGCTGCATGCGGTCGACGAACTCGGCGAGAGGGCGGTGGTGGTTGGCACTGTAGTGCCACGAGCAGCTCGTCCAGACCGCCTCGCACGGCACGTCCAAAGGGTTCTCTGCGAGGAAGTCCTCTTCGATCACCTGCACACGGTCGTGGAGTTCCTCCAGCTCGAGCCGGTCGATCAACCCCATGGCGCGCACCTGGCTGTCACCCGGGAGGCGTACCTCACCTCCGTGCACGGCGAGCGCGTCGCGTTCGATGGCCACTACGCGGTACCCGGCGGCGGCCAGGGGCAGGACGAACTTGCCGTCGCTCGCACCGACGACCGCGACGGTGGAGTCAGGAGCAACACGTTCCCGCAGGGTCGCGAGGAACTGAGGGAAGAAGGTGAGGGTGTGCTCCCACAAGCTCTGCGTCTGCATGGGAGGGCGCTCCTTGCGTATCGGTGGAGGTGATCACGCGGAGGACTTGTTCGGGGGTGAGCCCCGTGGTGTCGATGCGTCGCATCGGGAACGAGGCGTAGGCATCCGCCACTTGGTTCGTGACGGTCTCCGTCAGCGCGTCCCATCGCGATATCGGCTTGTCCCGGGCTGCGAGGCGGCGCCGACGTGCGTCGTCAGCGCAGACGAGGTAGTACGTGACGGGAGTCGGCAGCCAGGTCGGCAGAGTGACGCTGAGCCGGGCGCCCAACGCTCGGTGGCTGGTGAGGCACCGGGCGAAATAGCTCTCCACGACAACCGGAACGCCGCTTCTGAGGTGGCACTGGATCTCTTCGGCTGCTGTGAACAGTGCGGAGAGGTAGAGGCACATCCGAGCTTCGACGTTCGTCCGCTTGTCCACCTCGCGCCTGAGGGGCTGGTAGAAGGCTGGCACGGTGGGCACAAGGACGGCTTCACGGGCAGCGGCGAGTATCGGAGCGATCGTCGACTTTCCAGTGCCCCGTAAGCCTTCCAGACTCTCGAATCTCGGCTGGTCAGGCACGGGCGTACAGCACATCCGGTACGGAGAGCGTGAGCTCGTCGGTGGCGGAGGGCCTGTGGACGATGCGGTTCGCGGCCTTCTCGTACCAGAACGCGTGGGAGTCCTTGCCCACCGCCTTGCACGACATGGTGAGCGCACCGCGTGGGTCGGCCTCGATCCGGTCGATGTCGCGGGGCCCGCCGGACGGAGCGCAGATCTCCGGCGCGCCGGACTCGGAGAGGTCCGCGTCGACGATCACTTCAAGCGGCAGCCTGGTCTTCGCGAGCTCTTCGCGGAGCCGGCCGTAGGCGGTCGTGTCCGTGACCAGCAGCTCGGGGCGGTCAGCGGCATTGCCTACCGGCCGCAGGTGGTGGAGCTTCAGCTGCCGGACTCCGAGCTGCCCGAGGATGCCGGTGAGAGGGAGGACCTCGCCGATGTTCTGAGAGGTCACGGTCATGGTCGCGCCCGTCGGGACACCGAGGTCCCGTGCCAGGCCGAGTGAGCTGAGGGCGCTCTGGTAGCTACCGCGCTTGCGGATGCCGTCGTTGGTCGAGCCGACACCCTCCAGGGAGACCCGGAGCAGGTCCAGGTGCGGAGCGATCTCGGTCAGGCGGCGCTCGATCCGGTATCCGTTGGTGCAGATCTCGACGCGCTGGCCGAGTTCCTGCTTGGCGTGCCGGACGACCTGGGGCAGCTCCCGGTGGACGAACGGTTCCCCGCCGAGGAGGGTGACGGCCTCCGTGCCGTACTCGTCTCGCATCAGGGTGAGAAGACTGACGGCTTCCTCGGCGGTGAAGGCGTCGGCGTACTGAAGTCGCTTGCCGTGGAAGCAGTGCAGGCACGTGAAGTTGCAGCGGTACAGCAGCTGTAGGTACAGCATCCGGATCTTCCTGATCCCGGTGACTTCCCCGATCACATGGGCTCCTTCGGCTGACTGCCTGGTGGGAACCCCGATGGTGGCGGTCTGCCAGGGGACCTCGTCACCGCGTTCGGGGACGGTCCAAGGACGTCCTGGGACGCTTTACGTGCCCGAGAAGGACTCCAGGATGCCGAGAACCCGCCTGGTGTCCGACAGATCGGGCAGGATCTCGTGGGCACCGGCAGCGGCCAGCTCCTCGGCACTGTGGACACCGGAGGCGACCGCAAGGATCGCGGAACCACTGGCCAGGGCGGCTTCCACGTCGCGGGGGGTGTCTCCCACCAGGGCGACGGGCACATCGGCCGGAACGCCACGGAGTTGCTGTATGCGTTCACGCGCGACCGCGACAAGTTCGGGACGGAGCTCGGCGTCCGCTCCGTAGGCGCCGGCAGGCAAATCCAACAGCGAGTCGAGGCCGAAAGCGGAAAGCTTCACGTGAGCATTGGCGGCGATGTTGCCGGTCAGCACAGAGGAGACCCAACCGCTTCTCGCGGCAGCGACCTTCAGCACCTCGTGGACCCCTGGCAAAGCCGTCCCACGCAGGCGCAGATCATCAAGGCGGTCATGCCCCGATCGCGCAAGCGCGGCCTCGATGACGGGCCACTCGGGTACAGGTAGCCCGTCGCGAAGGAACATGTCGCGCATGATGAGTCGATCCGTGCGTCCCTCGGTACGCGCCGGGGCCGACGGTTCGCGTCCCGCGAGTGACGAGAAGGCGGCAGCGTAGATCTCCTTGCTGACCCCCGCGTTCTCGATGAGGGTGTGGTCGATGTCCCACAGGACGATGAGCTCCATGGCGCCAGGGTAGGCAGTCGGTTCGGTGCTCTGCTTCCGTGACGGCGTCCCCAAACGTCCTTGCGTGATCATGCACCGGGCCGCTTCCATGGCTCCTGTGAACGACCGACTGCACTCTGTGCTCGCGCAGCGCGGCGTCTCGTCCGAATCGCTGGCGGAAGTCTGCGAGGTGGACCCCAAGACGGTGAGCCGGTGGCTGGGAGGGCGCGTTCCACACGCACGGCATCGCTTCCGCGTCGCCCGCCACCTGCGCGTGGAAGAGACCTTCCTGTGGCCGGCGCCGCCTCGACGGTCCGGCCGACTGCGTGACGGGTCAGGCACCGAACTGGTCGGCACCTATCAGAACCGTGCCAGCGTGCCGCGGGACGTCTGGCTCTCGCTGCTGCGAGAGGCCCAGCACGAGATCAGCGTCCTCGTCTTCTCCGGCACGTTCTTTGCGCAGTCCAATCCGCACGTAGCCAAGATGCTCTCCGAGCGCGCGGCGGAGGGGGTCCGTGTGCGCCTGTGCTTCGGCGACCCGGACGGTCAGGCAGTCGCGATCCGAGGCCGCGAAGAGGGTATCGGCGACACCCTTGCCGCCAAGATCCGAGCATCACTGACGTACTACCGGCCCCTGCTGGGCGAAGCCGGGAGCGCCGTACGCCTCCACGACACCACGCTCTACACGTCCATGTTCCGCTACGACGACAACCTTCTGGTCAACCCCCACATCTGGGGGCAGCCGGCCAGCGCCAACCCCCTGCTCCACCTCAAGAGGACAGAGGGGACTGGGTGGTTCGACAGCTACGCCCAGAGCTTCGATGCCGTCTGGGTCGCCGCGCGGCCGTGGACACCCGACCACGAGAGGACCACCGCCCATGGGCAGGACTGAGTACTACAACGACCCGGCCGCCCCGAAGGCAAACACCCTCATTCCGGCCAGCAACCTGCTCGTCGTCGACGAGACCGGAGCCATCCTTCTCCAGCGCCGCCGTGACACCGGCCAGTGGGCGCTTCCCGGGGGCGCGCAGGACATCGGCGAGACCGCGGCAGAGTGCGCGGTACGCGAGTGCCTGGAAGAGACTGGCATCGTCGCCGAGATCACCGGCTTCCTCGGCGTCTACACCAACCCGAACCACATCGTCGCCTACAGCGACGGAGAGATTCGCCAGCAGTACGAAAACACGTACATCGGCCGCCCCATCGGCGGAACTCCCACGATCAACGACGAGGCCGACGGGGTGCGCTTCGTCCAGCCGGCCGACCTCGACCAGTACGACATCCACCCGAGCATGTGCCAGCAGATCGGGGACTACCTGGCCGGCACCTACCCCTACCTCGGCTGAGCCGCCAGCGCCGCCTCGATCCTCTGCACAGAGGAGAAGATCTCCGGCGCCGCGCGGCGGATGAACCGGCCGACCACACTGTCCACGCCATAGCGACTGATGATCTCCGAGATCCGCTCCTGCGCACTGGTCCGGCCGCCGTCGGGCGTTGTCGTCATGTCGCAGTACACGAGAGCGTCCACCGGCAGCGCGTCGTCCAGCAACGGAAACTCCGACGCCAACTCGTCCCGCAGCCCGCACTCCTCAGCCTCCAGCAGGGCAAAAGAGTGGTTCGCGACCAGCCGCACCAGCCGCTCATCGGCCCCATGCTCGTCACGGAGGAACCTTGCCCCGTCCAGCGGGTGGAACCCGGTCACGGCCAGCCGAGGGGCGTAGCCGACGTCGTGGAGCGTGGCGGCACCGACGAGAAGATCGCTGTTCTCCCCGAGAAGTCGCCGGACTTCGGTCGCACGCTCGGCCACTCCTTGCGTATGGGCCCACCTGCGGGGAAGCCCAGCGGCGAGCTCGGATTCCGCTATCTGCGTCGCCCACGTCGTGATCAGATCGGCCATGTCTGGCTTCATGCCCTCAAGGTCTCTCGAACACACCACGGCCAGCCGCGCCTGAGGCTGCCTGCTGGGATAGGTGATCTGCGGCTGGTGGCTGTGGGTGACCGCAATCGCCGCGCCGAAGCCGCCCGCCGACGCTCGACTGTCACACTCGCAGCAGCCAGTACGTAAGCGTGGCAGAGCGGCATTCCAGGACGGAACCAGTGCCTCTATGCTCGGCATGAGCCCCGGGTTCTACTTGTGTTGTGCCGGAATAGGAAGCTGACTTTTAATCCATTGGGTGTGGGTTCGAGCCCCACAGGGCCTACAGGTGCGGAGGAGGGGGCAGGCCGGAGGCCGGGTGTTCGCCCGCGGGGGCGGTCCGAGGAATCGCCGTGCGGTCCGACGTGCTGCTGTGACACGGTGTGCGGCGGCAACTACACCTCTAGAGTGGGGTGTTAGGCGACCGAGGACGCGAAGGGCTGGGACGGATCCGTGAGAGTGCAGCTTCCCCCTGAACCGGCGTGCTTCGTCGACCGTGAGGAGCAGCGGGAGCGAGTGCTCCGCGCGGTGCGGGAGCGGGCGGCCGGTGGTGACCGGCCCCTGCTCGTGACGCTCAGCGGGCCGCAGGGCATGGGCAAGACGGAGCTGGCCCGGCTGCTCGCGCGGGTGCTGCGCGACGAGTTCCCCGACGGGGTGCTCTCCGTCGACCTGGACGACTTCCGGATGGGCGGCGCCGCCGATCCCGCGGACGTGCTCGCCCAGTTACTGGAATCCCTGGACGTGGAGCCGGCCTTCCTCGCGCCGCAGTTCAAGGCGCGGTGCAACCAGTACTGGAGCAAGACCGCCGGCGCGCGCCTGGTCCTCATCGTGGACAACGCGCGCTACGCCTCGGAGATCGTCCCGCTGCTGCCGGCGTCGGGCGGCAGTCTGGTGATCGTCACCAGCCACAGCCCGCTGCGCGACCTGGAGGACGGGGCCGCCCTCGGGATCGCGCTGCCCCCGCTGGAGGAGCGGGCCGCCACCGAACTGCTGGAACTGGTCGTACGGGACCCCCGGCTGGCGGCCGACCCCGACTCCGTAAGGGCGCTGGTGCGGCTGTGCGAGGGGCTGCCGGCGGCCCTCCATGTCGCGGGCGGCTGGGTGCGCGGGCACCGGCTGCGGCCCCTGTCCCGGCTGGTCCCGCAGCTGCACAGCACGTGGGAGGAGAGCGGCGTCCCCGGCGTCGAACGGTTCTGGGACACCGTGTACGACGGTCTGTCCCCCACCGCGGCCCTGCTCTACCGGCTGCTGCCGCACCACCCCGCGCTGACCTTCACCGCGGATTCGGCGACCGCGCTGCTGGGCCGCGGGCCCGAGGCGTGCGAGGACGCGCTCGAAGAGCTCGACCGGGCCGGACTGCTGGACCTGAGCGAGGTGCTGTCCGCGGCGGACGGCCGGATGCGGCTGCCCGGTCCGCTGCGCGCCCACGCCCGGCGGCGCTCGCGCCGGGACGCCCGCGGCGGCGAGGCGGAGGAGGCGCTGACCAGGCTGCTGCGCTGGCTGGTACGGCAGTTCCAGCGGGCCGACCGGTTCGCCGCCGGGTCCCGGCTCCTCGTCGGTGACGCGTTCCCCGCCCTGGCCGGGGCGCCGGACGCCCCGCTGGCCGACCCGGCGCAGGCGGACGGCCCCGAGGAGCGCGCGGCGCGCTCCGACCGGGCCTCGGCCTGGCTGTACGAGGAGCGCCACGCGCTGTTCGCCGCCGTACGCCTCGCCCATGAGCGCGGGCTGGACGCCGAGGCGGTGGCGCTGTCCGAGCCGGTGTGGACGTACGCGCTGGACCACCCGCACCAGTCGGACGTGATCGGGGCGCTGCGGCTCGCCGTCGCCTCCGCGGTCCGCGACGGCGGCCGCCCGGCCTGGCTGGTGCGCACGCGGTGCCAGCTCGCCCGGCACCTGTGGGAGGCCGGGCTGCTGAGCGAGGCGGCCGAGCAGCTCGACCACGCCGAGGCGGCCCTCGCCGGGCTCGGCGGCGGCGAGCGCGACCGCAAGCTCGGCGCGTCGCTGGTCGAGTTCCGCGGCATGCTCCACGGAGCCGGCGGCGACTGGGCGCGCGCCGCGGCCGAGTTCGCCCGGTCCCGCGCGATGCACCTGGCGATCCCCAACCCCTACGGGGCCATGCTCCAGACGTACCGGCTGGGAGAGGCCCGCGCGAAGCTCGGGGAGCTGGAGGAGGCACGGGAACTGCTCGCCGAGGCGCACCACATGGCGGTCGAGGGGAAGCGCGAGCGGATGACCCGCCGCACCGGCTTCGCGCTCGCCGGTGTGCTGCACCGGCTCGGCCGCACGGCCGAGGCCCGTCCGCTGTACGAGGACTCGCTGCGGGCCGCCGTCCGGCGGCGCTCCGGCTTCGACGAGGCCCGGGTCCACGACGCGCTGGCCGAGCTGGCCCAGAACGAGGGCCGCAGCGCCGAGGCCGCCGAGCACCGTACGGCCGCCCGTGACATCCGGCGGCACAACGGCCTGGACGCGTAGGGCGTCCGGCACCCGCGGGGTACGGCGGCGCGGCGGCGCGGTCAGAAGGGCGCCGCCGCCTCGGCGTCCGTGGCCGGGCGCAGGACGAGGGCGAAGGCGCGGTCACCGATGACGCAGCTCAGCCGGACCGGCGCGAGGGCGAGGGACACCGGGTCCGGGTCCGGGGAGCCGCCCAGCAGCCAGGCGTGCACGGCCGACACCGCGGCGGCCGGGTCGGCGCGCGTCACCCGGCCGTCCTCGGCCAGCGGGGCGACCTGGACGGCGTACGCCCCGGACGCCTCCGCCGCGCCGGAGGAGGCGCGGGTGCGGGTGCGCAGCAGGAACAGGTCCGGCGCCAGGACCGCCGCGGCCGTACGGCAGCCCGGGTACGCGGACAGCGCGTGGCGCATCCAGCCGTCCGCCGTCCAGGCCGATCCTGACGAGGCGTCGGCGGCGGGCAGCGGGCGCCGGTAGAGCACTCCCGCCGAGCGGACCAGGGCCTCGCTCGCGGATCCGTCCTCGGCGGCCAGGTGGTCGCCGGGGGCGCCGAGCCCGACCGGGCGCCGGGCGACGCGGACGCGGGCGGCGACGCCATCCGTGCCGGTGCCGGTGCCGGTCGCCACCGCGGTGTCCACGTCGAACGCCGTGGGGACGCGCTCTGCGGGCCGGGGCTCGGGCAGCAGCCGGGGCGGGGCGGTCCGGGCGGGCGGGGTCAGGCCGAGGAGGGCGTACAGCTCGGTCCGCAGCAGCCGCAGGGCCCGTCCCTGCTGGGCGAAGGCGGTCCCGGCGGCCTCGCGGCCGGTCCCGGGGCGGTAGGCGCGCAGGGCCTCTTCCACGGCCGCGGGGGCGGTGTCCGGCGCGCCGAGGCGCGGTATGCGGTCCAGGAGCGTGTGCATGGGGCTGCCCGGTATCAGTTCGGCGCCGTCCTGGTGGACGCCGACGACGGGCCGGTCCTCGGTGGCGCAGTAGTACAGCGCGGTGGAGCCGTGGTCCGTGACCAGCGCGTCGGCGGCGATCAGCACGGACGCCCACTCCTCGTGGGGGCCCGCCAGGACCAGGCCCGCGTCGAGGGCGGGCGCGAGGCGCTCGGTCAGGTCGTAGGTGCCCAGCAGGCTGTGCTCGTTGGGGTGCACCACCAGGGCCAGTTGGTACTCGTCCTGCGGGAGCCGGGCGGACAGCCGGGCCGGCAGCTCGGGGAAGCGGCGCAGCAGCGACTCCGGGCCCCAGGTGGAGACCAGCACGAGCAGTCTGCGGGCGCCGGTGCCGAGCGCGGCGCGGTAGCGCTCGCGCAGCGGGCGGGAGGCGAGCAGGCGGTCGAGGGTGGGGTCGCCGACGACCTTGGCCCGGCCGGCGGCCCGCCGGTCGGCCGCGGCGATCCGCGCCACCTGGTCGGGGTGGGCGACCGCGTGCAGGGCCACGGGGGCGGGCGCGGCGCCGGTGCCGTCGTCCGCGCGCAGCAGGAAGGCGGGGTCGAGTCCGGAGGCGGAGTCCGGGTCCGAACCCTCGCCGGGGATCGACTTGTTGTAGCCGGCGCCGTGCGGCAGCAGTACGTGCCGGCCGCGCAGCAGCCGCAGGTCGCCCTTGGGGCTCGCGGTGAGGATCAGATCGTAGGAGCGGGCGCACGCCTCGCTCCACGGCACCAGCCGCCCGCCCACCGCCTCGACGGCGGCGAGCACGTCGACGCCGAAGTCCGAGCCGGGCACCAGGGTGAACAGCCGGGTGATCCGGTCATCGCCCGACAGCGCGGGGACCGTGTCCAGCAGCCGGTGGAGCGCCACCGCCGAACGCGCGGCGAGCAGCACCGTCGCCCGTCGCCCGTCGCCCGTCGCCCGTCGCCCGTCGCCCGTCGCCCGTCGCCCGTCGCCCGTCGCCCGTCGCCCGTCGCCCGTCGCCCGTCGCCCCAATGGTCAATCTTATCCGAGGACGGGCGGCCGGAAGAGCTGTTTGCGCAGGTCGGCGCCGGTTTTTCGGTGTCCTCGACAGACATGGTCCGATCGTACCGGGCACGGCGCCCCGGGGCGCCGAGTGATCCCTGCCGCACCTGTGGCCGGAGCGGGGTCCGCGGCCGGGCGCGACCGAGAGGATGGCGGCATGGGTGAATGGGGTATCGCGCTGATCGCCGCGGGCTCGGCGATCGTGGGCAGTGTGGTCACGGGCTGGTACGGCAGGAGCGCCGGGGTGCGGCAGGCCGAGGCGGCCCGGCACGCGGGCGACCGGCAGGCGGAGGCGCTGCTGGAGTCGGTGAGGATGACGCTGCGGGGCGCCGACGGCCAGCGCGCCGTCGCGCTCCGCAGGCAGGTCTACGCCGAGTTCCTGGGCGCCGCGGAGGCCAGGCTCCTGACCGAGCGGTCCGGCCGCGGCGGTGGTGGCGGTGATCACGAGCTGTCGCTCCAGCGGGCGTACGCCGGTGTCGTGCTCGAAGGGCCCCCGGAGGCGGCGGCCGCCGCGAACGGGCTGCTGGAGGGGCTGCGGCGGCACGACTCGCCGGACGAACTGCACCGCGCGAAGGCCGCCTTCGTCGAGGAGGCGCGGCGGGCGGTGGCCGCGCTCGGCAGGCCCTGACCGGCCCGGGGTGACACGCTCCGTACCCCGGTGACCCGGATCACAGCGGGCGGGTGCATAGAACCGGACCTGCCACTGTCTTGTTCCCAGATGTAGGCGACCGGCGGGAACGGGGACGGTGGGGATGCGGCAGGCTCTGGCCGGTGAGTTCGACGAGTTCGTGGCGGCCCGCTGGTCGGCGCTGCTCCACCTCGCCCGGCTGCTCACCGGCGGTGACCGGCACCGTGCGGAGGACCTGGTGCAGGACGCCTTCGTCAAACTCTGGTTCGTGTGGCCGAAAGTGGCCCACGAGGCGCCGGAGGCGTACGTACGCAAGGTGATGGTCCGGGCGGCGGCCCGTTCCGCGCGGCGGCGCTGGTGGGGCGAGCGCCCCGTCGACCAGGTGCCCGAGACGGCGATGGCGGGCGATGTGTCCGCGACCGTGGCCGAGCGCTCGCGGCTGGAGGCGGCACTCGCCCGCCTGCCGCCGCGGCAGCGGGCCGTGGTGGTGCTGCGCTACTGCCAGGACCTCTCCGAGAGCCAGGTGGCGGACGCGCTGGGCTGCCCGCTGGGCACGGCCCGCTCGCACGCCGCGCGCGGAGTGGCGCGCCTGAGGCAGCTCCTGGACGACGTCAGCGAGTCGGTGGGGTGAAGGAGAGGACCATGGACGACGACTTCGAACGGCGGCTGGCGCGGCTGATGCGCGCGCCGCAGGAGCACACGCCCTTCGAGCCCCGGCACCGCGCCCGCCTGTGGGAGGGCGTACGGGCGCGCCGCCGGGCGCGCGCGGCGCAACGGGCCGTCGGCTCGCTGCTGGCGGTCGCCGGGGCGGGCCTCGGACTGTTCCTCCTGCCCGGCACCCGCGTCGGCGTGGAACCCGGCACGGCCCCGCCGCGCCCCGCGGTGAGCCCCCTGTCCTCGCCGTTCTCCCCGCGGGCGGACCCGGACCGGACAGCGTCGCCCAGCCTCTCCCCGAGCGACCCCCCTTCGGAAGCCTCTTCGGGCTCCCCTTCCCGGGCCGCCACGACCCTCCCGCCGGCCACGGCCGGGGGCTCCTCCTCGCCCTCGTACGCCCCGGCGTCCCGGACCACGCCCCCGTCCGGCGGCACCAGTGGCACCGCCGGGCACGGGTAGTCCACGCGCGTGTCCCGGGCCCAGCCGCAGCGCCGACCGCAGCCGCCTCCCCCACCGCCCGCCCGGCCCCTCTCAGGAACGGACGCCCGATGACCACGACCCTGCCCACGACCGAGACCCCGGGCGCCCCCGGGCCGGGCGGCGGCCCCCGCGGACCGGGCTCCGCCCCCGCCGCCGGGGCCGAAGCCGGCCCGGGAGGCCGGCCGCACGGGCGGCGGCGGACGCCCGGCCGGGTGGCGGAGCGCATACGCGGCCGGATACCGGAGCGGATACGCGGCCGGATACCCGACCGCACACCGCACTGGCTGTCCGGCCGCCTCACCCCGGCCGACCTCCGCGTCCTGCGCCTCTACCTCTTCACCCGCCTCGGCCTCGGCCTCGTCGCCTACGCCAGCGCCTGGCTGGCCCCCGGCGGCACCGCCGACCGGACCCCCGCCACCTGGCTCTCCCGCTGGGAGCAGTGGGACTGGGTCCACTACCGGCGGATCGCCGAGTACGGCTACTTCGACGCGTTCCCGGGCATCGACGTCCCGCACGACAACCGGGTGGCGTTCTTTCCCGGCTTCCCGCTCCTGCTGCGCGCCGTCCATACCGTCGTCCCCGACTGGACCGCGGCCGGGCTGCTGATCTCCCTGGTGAGCGGGGCGGTGGCCGTGGTGGCGCTGGGCCGGATCGCCGCTCTCGGCCGCCCGGACGGCGGCGAGGCGGGCCCGCGGGCCGCCACCTTCCTGCTGTTCTCGCCCGCCGCGGTGTTCCTGGCCGCCGGCTACACCGAGTCGCTGTTCCTCGCCCTGGCGCTCCCCGCCTGGCTCGCGGCCAAGCGCGGCAACTGGCCGCTCGCCGGGCTGCTCGGCGCGGCGGCCACCACCGTCCGGGTCAGTGGTCTGTTCCTGGCCGCCGCGCTCGCCGTCGAACTCCTGCTCGCCGTACGCGCGCAGGCTCGGGCGGACGGCTCGGACGGCTCGGACGGCTCGGACGGCTCGGACGGCGCGCCGCTCGCCCGTCGGCTGCTCCCGCTCGGCTGGTGCCTGCTGCCCGCCGTGCCCGCCGCCGTCTACACCGGCTACCTGCGGGCGCACACCGGTGACTGGATGGCCTGGAAGCACGCCGAGGAACGCGGCTGGTACCGGGACTTCCACACCCCCGCCGAGTCCCTCCGCAACACCTGGCACAACGCCTTCGGCCACCTCCAGAGCACCGGGTACGCCGTCGAGTTCCAGCTGGAGCTGGCGGCCATGGCGGTCGGGGTGCTGCTGCTCGCCGTGCTGCTGGTCCGCCGCCGCTGGCCGGAGGCCGTGTTCATCGCCCTCAACCTGTGGGCCCTGGGCACGTCCTACTGGTACCTCTCCGTGCCCCGCGCCACCCTGATCTGGTGGCCGCTGTGGACCGGCCTGGCCCACTGGAGCCTGCGGCGGCGCTGGGTGAAGGACGCGTACGTCGGGGTGGTCGCGCCGCTGACGGCGGTGCTCGCGGTGACGTTCACCTCGGGACACTGGACCGGGTGACGCCACCGGGCCGGTGCCCCGCCGGGGGACGTACGCGCCCGGACCCAGGGGCGGACGGTGAGGTTCCGGACGGGGCCGCGAGGATGGACGGGTAGAAACCGAGCGCCCCCACGCCTCCGAGTCCGTCCGCCTCCGAGAAAGAGTGCGCCCCGATGCCCCTGCCCCATGTCCTGCTGTCCGCCGCCGTCTCCCTGGACGGCTGCCTGGACGACACCGGTCCCGACCGCCTGCTGCTGTCCGGCGCCGCCGACTTCGACCGGGTCGACGCGGTGCGGGCCGCCTCCGACGCCATCCTCGTCGGCGCCGGCACCCTGCGCGCCGACAACCCCCGCCTGCTGGTCAACGCGCCCGAGCGCCGCGCGGCCCGGGTCGCCGCCGGCCGGGCGGAGCATCCGCTGAAGGTCACGGTCACCGCCACCGGCGAGCTGGACCCGCGGGCGCGCTTCTGGCACACGGGCGGCGAGAAGGCCGTCTACACGACCGACGAGGGCGCCGAACGGCTGCGCCGCGCGGGCGTCGGTACGGCCCCCGGATCCGAGGATCCCGATGCCGCGTCCCCCGCCACCGCCCCCGTCCCCGCCACCGGCGCCGCCTCCGTCTCCGTAGTCCCGCTGGGCGCGGCGCTCGACTGGCGGCGCCTGCTGGAGCATCTGCACGACGTGCGCGGGGTGCGCCGGCTCATGGTCGAGGGCGGCGGCACGGTGCACACCCAGTTGCTGAGGCAGCAGCTCGCCGACGAGCTCCAGCTCGTGGTCGCGCCGCTGATCGTGGGGGACCCGGCGGCGCCGCGCCTGTTCGGGCCGGGCGCGTACCAGGCCGGACGGCTGCGGCTGCTGGAGACCCGGGCCCTCGGGGACGTCGTCCTCATGCGCTACGAGCCCACGGCCCCCGGCACCGGGACCGGCGCCGTGCCCGCCGACCGGCACTGGCTGCGGATCGCCTGCGAGCTGGCCGCGCAGTGCCCGCCCTCGCGCACGGCGTTCAGCGTGGGCGCGGTGGTGGTCGCGGCGGACGGCACCGAGCTGGCCCGGGGCCACTCGCGGGAGGCCGGTGACCCGGTGGTGCACGCGGAGGAGGCCGCGCTCGCCAAGGTCGACCCGGTGGACCCGCGGCTGCCCGGGGCCACGGTGTACAGCAGCCTGGAACCGTGCGCCCGACGCGCCTCCCGGCCGCGGCCGTGCGCCCGGCTGATTCTGGACGCGGGGGTGCGGCGGGTCGTCACGGCGTGGCGGGAGCCGGACACCTTCGTGGAGTCCGCCGACGGCTCCGGGGTGCTGGCGGCAGAGGGCGCGGACGTCGTGGTGCTGCCGGAGTTCGAGGCCCTGGCCAAGGAGCCGAACCGGCACCTGCCGTAACGCGTGTGCAATCCACCCCGCAGGTGAGGTACAGTTATCTCAACGACGCGGGGTGGAGCAGCTCGGTAGCTCGCTGGGCTCATAACCCAGAGGTCGCAGGTTCAAATCCTGTCCCCGCTACTGAAGACTCAGGGCCGGAATCCGGAAACGGATTCCGGCCCTGAGTGTTTTCCGGGCTTCCGGCGGTCTTCCGTGGTTCTCTGCTGCGGTCTTCTGCGCTATTCCGGCTCCCGGTCGCCCCTTGGCCGATGTCACCTCGCGTGACCGGCCCGTGCCCGTCCGCATAACAACTGACACACCATCACTTCTCTCGTGGGCGTCCGCGCCGTCGTCGCGCGCCGGAAATGGCCTGAAGTTCAGTCAACTCGCCCTGGTTTCGTCATCTCTGGGGTGTACGTCTTGGCCAAAAAGGTTTAATGATCAAGGCGGGCGGCTTGGAATCGGAGGCCCGGGTCTATTAACGTTCGATAACGCAGCGCGGTCGTCCCAGCCGTCATCAGAGGCGGCTCCGTGCGCGCGCGCCGAATCCCGCAAGGGAACCGGGGAACCACCAATTTGGGGTGAATCGGGCATCATCCGCCGTATGTGTACGGCCGGTTGACGCGCGTAGGAGACCTTCCCGCTCCGAACCCGTCAGCTAACCCGGTAGGCGAGACGGAAGGAAAGGAGCACGCCCGCGTGGCGTCCAACCGGCCTGCCCCAGAAGCCCCGTTCATGCCGAGCCAGCGCACCGATTCCTTCGGCTACGGCGGCCGGACCCCCGACGAGGGCCCCGTGGAGGAGTGGAACCCCACCGAGGACTCCCTCCGCCCCGTGCGCGGCCGGCACCGCGTCGCCAAGCAGCGCGGCGGCGGGCTGGCCCGCAGCTCCACCGTGCTCGGCGTGGGCGTCATAGCGGCCGTCGGCGCGGGCGGCATGGCCAGCGCCAACACCGGCAAGCCGCCGGTCGCGATCTCGCTGCCCGACGTGCCGGACCTGCACGCGCTGCCCGCCTCCGTGGGCTCCCTCTTCGACGGCGGCTCCGCCAAGGAGCGCCACGAGGGCTCCGCCACCGCGCTCAGCGACGTCACCGCCGCACCGGCCGGGACGACGGCCGCTCCCCGTGCCGCGTCCGGCGCGGGCGAGGCGCTGCGCAACCGGATCATGGCCCAGGCCGAGCAGCAGCAGGCCCAGGTCGCGGCCAGGGCCGAGGCCGCCACCGAGCAGGCCGCCGTCCAGCGCGCCGCCCGGCAGGCGGACGAGGCCGCCGCCGAGGCGAAGCAGGAGGCCGAGGCCAAGGCCGCCGCCGAGAAGAAGAAGGCGGAGGAGGAGGCCCGGAAGAAGGCCGAGGCGGCGCGGCTGGCGGAGCTGGCCAAGCAGTACACGCTGCCGACCTCCTCGTACACGATCACCTCCACCTTCGGCCAGGCCGGCTCCATGTGGTCCTCCGGGCACCACACCGGCCTCGACTTCGCCGCGCCCACCGGCACCCTGATCAAGGCGATCCACAGCGGCACCGTCACCGAGGCCGGCTGGGCGGGTGCCTACGGCTACCGCACGATCCTCACCCTGGACGACGGCACCGAGCTGTGGTTCTGCCACCAGTCGTCGATCAGCGTGAGCGCCGGGCAGAAGGTCGCCACCGGCGAGGTCATCGGCCGGGTCGGCGCCACCGGCAACGTCACCGGTCCGCATCTGCACCTGGAGGTCCACCCGGGCGGTCAGGCGTCCGGCATCGACCCGATGGCCTGGCTCCAGGCCAAGGGCCTCACCCCCTGATGCCCTGTCCGTCCGCCTGATCCCCCGATCCCTTGATCCCCCGGGCCGGGGGGGGGGCATGGCTGCGGGCGCGTCGCCAGCCGTCCGGGTGGTTTGCGCAAGCTTTGCGCCCGGGACCGGCGGGGCGCGGAATGGGCTGCTCCGCCGGGGGCGTTGATGGATCACATGACTTCTCTGCACAAGCTGGGCTCGTCCGACCTCGAGGTCTTCCCGCTCGCCCTCGGCGGCAACGTCTTCGGCTGGACCGCCGACCAGGAGCGGTCCTTCGCCGTCCTGGACGCCTACACGGCGGCCGGCGGCAACTTCCTGGACACCGCCGACTCCTACTCGGCCTGGGTGGAGGGCCACCGGGGCGGCGAGTCCGAGACGATCATCGGCAAGTGGATCAAGGAGCGCGGCAACCGCTCCGACGTCGTCGTCGCCACCAAGGTCAGCCAGCACCCCGACTTCCAGGGCCTGTCCGCCGCCAATATCAAGGCCGCGGCCGACGCCTCCCTCAAGCGGCTGGGCACCGACCACATCGACCTGTACTACACGCACTTCGACCGGCCCGAGGTGCCCGTCGAGGAGATCATCGGCGCCCTGGACGAACTGGTGCGGGCGGGCAAGGTGCGGTACATCGCCGCCTCCAACATCTCCGCCGAGCGCCTGAAGGAGTCCCTGGACTTCTCCGAACGCGAGGGTCTGGCCTGCTACGTCGCGCTCCAGCCGCACTACAACCTGGTCTCCCGGGACACCTACGAGGGCGCTCTGCGGGACCTCGCCGAGCGGGCGGGCCTGGCGGCGGTGCCGTACTACGCGCTGGCGGCGGGCTTCCTGACGGGCAAGTACCGGCCCGGCACGACGGTCGACAGCCCGCGCGCGCAGGGCGCGGCCAAGCACCTGGAGACCGAGCGCGGGCAGAAGGTCCTGGCCGCGCTCGACGAGGTCGCCCGCGCCCGCGGCGCCGAGACGGCCACGGTCGCCCTCGCCTGGCTCGCGGCGCAGCCCACGGTCGTCGCCCCGATCGCCTCGGCGCGCACCGTGGAGCAGCTTCCGGCCCTGCTGGGCGTGGCGGAGCTGCGGCTGACCGACGAGGAGACCGCGAAGCTGACCAGCGCCTCGGCCTGACCCGGCCTCACGGCTGGGCGCGGTACGGGGGCTGTCCGTGAGGGGGCTGCCCGTACGCGGGCTGTCCGTGCGCGGGCTGTCCGGCGGCGACGCCGTACCCGCTGTGTCCGTGTCCGTAGCCGTAGCCGTACGCCGGCATCTGCGCCGGTATCTGACCGTGTCCCTGTCCCTGCCCGTACCCCGGCCCGGGGCCGTAGCCGTACAGGCCGTACGCGGGCCAGGGGGCGGGGACGACGCGCACCGGCGGTGCGGTCATGCGGGCCGCGTGGTCCAGGGCGGGCTGGGCGGTCTCGTGCCGCCGCCACAGCTCGTGCAGCAGCTCCCGCTCGCGCAGGGTGAAGTCGGCGCCCGCCCGGCCCAGGCGTCCCCGGCGGCGCAGGAACGCCAGCGAGGTCGCGTACGCCTCGTACTGGGCGACGGTGCGGGCGGCGGGCTTGCCCAGGTGCCGGGCCGCGTATTCGCGGGCCAGCCGCCGGGCGCGCAGGGAGCCGAGGGCGAACGGTTCCGCGGGGGTCAGCCACCCGGCGGCCGCGTAGGCGGGCAGCTCCTCGCGGACGGTGCGCAGCTCGCGCTGCCGGGTCCACACGACCAGCCAGGTGAGCAGCCCGAACGCGGGCACCATGAAGCCGCCGTAGACCGCGAAGAAGCCGTACTCGCCGAAGGTGGACGAGCCGTTCCAGAAGGCGTGCATGCCCATGGCGAGCAGCAGTCCGGCGGGCGGCACCAGGAGCCGCCGCGCGCGCTGGCGCTGCCCGGCCAGGGCGGCGACGCCGAACCCGATGCCGGTGCAGACGGTGAACAGCGGGTGCGCGAACGGGGACATGATCACGCGCACGAAGAAGGTCGCCGCGGTGACGGAGGCGATGCCCTGGTAGCCGCTGGTCTGGTCGGTGCCGAAGGCGGTCCCCAGATACAGGATGTTCTCGGTGAAGGCGAAGCCGGTGGCGGTGGTCCCGGCGATGACCACGCCGTCGACGACACCGGTGAAGTCGCGTCGCCGGAAGAGGAAGATCAGCAGGATGGCGGCGGCCTTCGCGGACTCCTCCACGATCGGGGCTATCACCGTCGCGCCCAGGGTGTCCGCGCCGGCCGGGTCGGCGGTCGCGGTGGCGATCCACTTGGTGGCGAAGCTGTTGGCGACGATCGCGATGAGCGCCGCCGCGCAGGCGCCCCAGGCGAAGGCGAAGACCATGTTCCGCCAGGGGCCGGGGTCGACCCGGTCCAGCCAGCGGAAGGCGGCCGTCAGCAGCGGCACCGGCAGCACGGCCAGGCCGAGGCCGACCAGGAAGCCCTCGGTGCCGGTCTGCCGGCGGACCAGGGCGAGGATGACCAGCCCCGACAGCGCGAGCAGCGCCGCGAGCGCGCCGTAGCGCACCCACCGCCTGTGCCACCAGTGCGCGTGGCGCGGCCGGCCGTCGGCTATCGGCGGGGGACCGCTGGGATACGTCGGGTACGGGGGACAGGTGGCCACGTCATTGACCCTAACGAGGGAAGGTGCCGGTCGCGACGGTGTCTCGTCAGCCGCGGCCGGGATGCGGGGCGGGGTCCTGGGCGGACTGCCCGGACCCGTGCGGTACGCGCCGGAAGAGCAGGTCGTTCACGACGTGCCCCTTGTCCAGACCCTGGCCCTCGAACCGGGTCAGCGGGCGGAAGGCGGGACGGGGCGCGTATCCGCCGCCGGGCCGGGTGTTCTCGAAGGCGGGGTGCGCGCTCAGCACGTCGAGCATCTGCTCGGCGTACGGCTCCCAGTCGGTGGCGCAGTGCACGAGCGCGCCGGGCCTGAGCCGGGCGGCGGCCAGGGTCAGGAACTCCGGCTGGATCAGCCGCCGCTTGTGGTGCCGCTTCTTGGGCCAGGGGTCGGGGAAGTAGACGCGCAGCCCGTCGAGGGAGTCGGGGGTGAGCATCTCGCGCAGCAGGATGATCGCGTCGCCGTTGGCGACCCGGACGTTGGTGAGTCCGCCCCGGTCGGCGAGGGCCAGCAGGTTGCCCTGGCCGGGGGTGTGCACGTCGACGGCGAGGATGTCGGTGTCCGGGTCGGCGGCGGCCATCTGCGCGGTGGCCTCGCCCATGCCGAACCCGATCTCCAGGACGACCGGCCGGCTGTTGCCGAACAGCTCGGCCAGGTCGAGCACCCGCTGTCCGTCGATGTCCAGCCCCCACTGGGGCCACAGCCGCTGCAACGCGTCCGCCTGCCCGGTGGTCACCCGGCTGCGCCGCGGCTGGAAGCTGCGGATCCGCCGCTCGAAGTGCGACCCGGCCGGGTCCGCCTGGGGACCGTCGGGGAACCGCGGCTCGCCCTTGGCCCGGGTGTGCCGGTCGGGCTCACCGGGAGTGTGCGGGGGAGTGGGGGCGGCGGAGGCGGGGGTGTTCACGGAGTCAGACACAGTGCGCCCCATTTTACGGGCCGGACGGCGCCGGACGGGCCGCCCGGCGCCGGCGGACGGCACACAGGACGACAGGACCGCTCGGCCCTCTCGCGGGGCGTCCCCGGCGGTCGTGGCCCTGGCCGGCCCGCGGGGCGAGGCGGCGCGGTGCGCTCGCACGGCGTCCCCCGCCGTCGGGACTCCGGCGGCCCTCGTCGTCGGCCTCGCCGTGGTGCGGGGTGCTTCGCTCACTCCGTGGCCGCCAGTGCGGCCAGGGCCCGGCGGGCCACCTCCCGGCCGATCGGCAGGGAGGCAGTGGCCGCCGGGGACGGGGCGTTCAGCACATGCACGGTCCGCGGGCCCTCGCGGATCAGGAAGTCGTCCACCAGCGTCCCGTCCCGCAGGACGGCCTGGGCCCGGACCCCGGCGGGCGCGGGCACCAGGTCCCGCTCCTCGACGGCGGGCAGCAGCCTGCGCACCGCCTCGGCGAACGCCGCCTTCGACACCGACCGGCGCAGCTCCCCCGCCCCGTACCGCCAGTGCCTGCGGGCGATGCGCCAGGAGCCGGGCCAGCTCAGCGTGCCCGCCAGCTCACGCGGCCGTACGACCCCCCAGCCGTACCCCTCGCGGGCCAGCGCCGGCACCGCGTTCGGGCCGACGTGCACCCCGCCGTCGATGCCCCGGGTGAGGTGCACGCCGAGGAAGGGGAACGCCGGGTCCGGCACCGGATACACCAGTCCCCGCACCAGCTCCGGGCGCGCCAGCTCGTAGTACTCCCCGCGGAACGGCACGATCCGCACCTGCGGGTCGTCCCCGGTCCGCCGCGCCACCTCGTCGCAGTGCAGCCCGGCGCAGTTGACCAGCACGCGGGCGCGGACGATGTCGCCGCCGGACGTCAGGACGGCGACGCCCCGCTCGGGCCGCCGGTCCACGCGGACCACCTCGGCGCCGTAGCGGATGTCGGCGCCCGAGGCGTCCGCGAGGTGGCGGGCCACGGCGGTGTAGTCGCAGATGCCGGTGGTGCCCACGTGGATCGCGGCCAGGCCGCGCACCTCCGGTTCGTACTCCTCGATCTGGGCGGCGCCCAGCTCGCGCACCGGTATGCCGTTCTCCCGGCCGCGCTGGACCAGGGCGTGCAGGCGGGGCAGCTCGTCGCGGCCGGTGGCGACGATCAGCTTGCCGGTGACGGCGTGCGCGATGCCGTACTCCGCGCAGAACTTGACCATCTCGGCGGCGCCCCGCACCGCGTACCGCGCCTTGAGCGAGCCGGGGCGGTAGTAGATCCCGCTGTGGATCACCCCGCTGTTGCGCCCGGTCTGGTGCCGGGCCGGGCCCGGTTCCTTCTCCAGCACCGTCACCCGGGTGCCCGGCGCGGCCCGGGTGATCGCGTACGCCGTCGACAGACCGACGATGCCGCCCCCGATCACCAGCGCATCGCAGTCGTGAGCGCTCTTCCGCACCTGCTCCACCTCCCGCTCCCGATAGTGCACTGCGCCACTGACAATGCCTTCAAACCGGGAGACGGCAAGATCACCGGCATCACCTCGGTCGCCGGGGCCGCGGGGAGCGCCGGCCCGGGCCCCTCGGGCCCGCGGCGGACCTCCGGCGGACCCCCCCGGCGGAATCCCGGCGGAATCCCGGCGGAATCCCGCGGCGGGGACGGGACGGGGACGGAGCGGGGGAGCCGCCTGCCGCCCGTCCCGCTCAGGCCGTCGTCATCAGCAGCGGTCTGGCCCGCTCACGCAGCTCGACCACGCGCGGTTCGTCGCCGTAGGGCTCCAGCCGGTGCAGGAGGTCCCTGACGTACTCGGTGGTGCGCGCGGAGGAGATGCGTCCGGCGACCTCCACCGCCCGCACGCCCTGCTCGCAGGCCGCGTCCAGGTTGCCCGACTCCAGTTCGGCGACCGCCGAGACGACGAGTCTGAGGCCGTGCGAGCGCACGAACTCCTCCGTCGGTTTGGACAGCGCCTGTTCGGTGAAGCGGCGGACCTGGCGGGGTGCCTTCAGGTCGCGGTAGCACTCGGCGGCGTCGGCGGCGAACCGGTCGTAGCCGTAGAAGCCGAGCCAGGTCGGGTCGTTGTCGCCCTCCCGGGACCGCTCCAGCCAGCCCTCGGCCGCCTTGAGCGCCGCGCCGGCCGCCTGGGCGTCACCCGCGCGCGCGTGGGCGCGTGCCTCCACCAGCCGGAAGAAGCTCATGGTGCGCGCGGTGGCCAGGCCGCGGTTGCGCTCCAGCGCGGCCTGGGCGAGGTCGACGCCCTCGTCGCCGAAGCCGCGGTAGGTCGCCTGGAGGGACATCGACGCCAGGACGTATCCCCCCAGGGGTACGTCGGCCGCCGCGCGGGCCAGGCGCAGCGCCTGGATGTAGTACCGCTGGGCGGCCTCCTGCTGGCCGGTGTCGAAGGCCATCCAGCCCGCCAGCCGGGTCAGTTCGGCGGAGGCGCCGAACAGCGCGCGGCCGACCTCGTCGGAGTAGCAGCCCAGCAGCAGCGGCGCGGCCTCCACCCGTAAGCACTCGGGCACCATGGACGAACGCCAGTCGCCGCCCCCGTACTTGGAGTCCCAGCGCCTGGCGTCCTCGGCGGCCTCCCGCAGCTTGCGCACATCGCTGTGGCCGACTTTGAGCGGTGCGGCCGAGCCCTCGGTCCCGCCGGCCTCGCGCGCCACCGAGCTGTCGGCCGGGGTTATCAGCCAGCGGGAGGCGGGGGTGGCGTACGCGGTGACGGCGAACGAACCGGCGAGCGACTGCCAGATGCCGCCGGACCCGGCCCGGCGCCCCGCCAGGTCGAGCCGGTACAGCTCGGTGGCCGACTTCACCGCCTGGTTGACGTCGCGGGGGAAGGCGAGGCCGACCTCGGGCGCGGGGTCCGCGTCCGCGAGGCCGATCTCGTGGAGCGGCACCGGGCGGCCGAGTTTCTGGCCGATGGCGGCCGCGATGAGGTGCGGCGCCGCTCCCTGCGGCACCATCCCCTTCGAGACCCAGCGGGCCACCGACGTCTTGTCGTAGCGAAGCGTCAACCCGCGCTGGGCGCCGAGGTCGTTGACGCGTCGTGCGAGTCCGGCGTTGCTGATTCCCGCGAGGGCGAGAACGGCGCCGAGTTTTTCGTTCGGCCCGCGTTGCTCCCTGGACATGCGCCACCCCTCGACACAGACGGCTGCCGCGCTGGCATAACCACGCGGCATTCGTAAACCCAGCGTAGTTCGCCGCATCCCAAGCGTTAAGGGGCATTCTTCCGGTTGGCGGGATTGTGGTCCGCACGGGAGTACGGGCCCTGCACGCACGGTTGCCACGTGCTCCCGATGTGTGGCCGTGCGCCCGCCCGTGCGCTCTTCTCCGGCCATCGGCGCGACGGTTCCATGGTTCTGCGTGGGTCGGCCCGCTGTACTGGATCCAGTGGGCTGGGGGACACCGCCGCCTTCATCCCCGCGGGCGGCGGAACGGTCCGGGAGGCCAACCGCGCCTCCCGGACTGCGCGTTGGCCGCACCCGGCGCAGACTGTGTACGGAGCGTGCGCACATCCGCTCCCGCCGCGCCAATTTGGCTGAAAATCATCTCTGCTTCCTGCCGGGTATTTCCCGTTCCCACCACGGGAGTTGACGGCGCACGGGGTGCTACGGGGAGCGCATCAGGGGGCGCATTCAGGTCGAGATGTCCGTGCCCGGCACGGCCGTTGGCCATCTCGCGGCCATCTCGCCGGCCGGCGCGCGAGGGCGCGCGGCACGGACCCGAGGCGGCTCCGCCTCCGCTCCGCCACGCCTGCTTCGTGGCAGCATGGACCCGGTTCGTGCGGTGCACTGGTGAATCCCGGTCCGTGGAGGCGTCGATGCGGTGGTTGGTGGGATGGAGCAGCGCCGCCGCGGGCATCGCCGGGACCGGTTCCGCGGGCGCCACCGGGTACGACGGCGAGACCGTGCAGCCGGTCGGCTCCCAACTGCTGTGGGGCGACCCCGATCCGCTGTGGGCGGTCGGCGACTGGCGGCCGGACGAGATCCGGCTGGTGCGGGCCGACGCGCAGACCAGGATCGCGGTGCTCGGCGTCTGCGGCGCCTCCGACGAGCAGTTGCGCGTCGGCCTGCTGGCCGCGCGCGGCGGCGCGCTGCGCCACCTGACCGCCTGGCCCGGCAGCTACACCGCCGTCGTGCAGGTCGGCCGCCGCATCACCGTCTGCGGCGATCTCGCGGGCGCCCGGCCGGTGTTCCACACCCCCTGGGCGCGCGGCACGGCGTACGCGACGGCCGCGCTGCCGCTGGCCGACCTCGTCGAGGCCAACCTCGACTTCGGGCACCTCGCCGCGCTGCTCGCCGCCCCTTCCGTACCGGCCGCGCTGGACGACTCCACCCCGTACGAGGGCGTACGGCGCATTCCGCCGGGGCACGCGCTGATCCTGCGCGCCGGGGCGCGCGAGGTCGCCGGGTACGAGCAGGTCGCCTCCCTCGCCGTGGCCGCGCCCCCCGCCGACCCCGACAGCGCGGTCGGCGCCGTCCGGGACGCCCTGGTCGAAGCCGTCCGGGCCCGGCTCTCCGCGCCCCGGCACGTCCCCGACATCGACCCCGGCCCGGTGCCCGGCATGGGACCGGCCGAGCGCCGCGCCGCCCGCGGCATGCCGGTGCCCGGCATCGGCGCCGACCTGTCCGGCGGCCCGGCCTCGGGCACCCTCGCCCTGCTGGCCGCGGGCCTGCCGGGCAACCCCGGCACCCTGCTGGGCCACGGCACCGGCGCCGGTGAACGCCTGCTCGCCGTCACCTTCAACGACCTCGCCGTCGGCGGCCGCGAGGAGGAGATCGAACGGGCCGGTGCGCTCGCCGCCAACCCGCGCCTGCACCACGTCGTGGTGGCGGGCGGCGAGGACGTCCTGCCCTACGCCGACCTGGAGGGCCCGCTCACCGACGAGCCCGGCCCCTCCCTGGTGACCGCGGCCCGCCACCGGGCCCGCCTCGCGTCGGGCAGCGCCGACCACTTCACCGGCCACGGCGCCCGCCAGGTCCTCGACGCCCACCCCGCGCGCCTGGCCGACCTGCTCATGGACCGCAGACGGCGCCATCTGGTCCGGCCGGTGGCCGCGCTCGCCAGGGCCGACGGCTCGGTGATGGTCCCCGCGCGCGTGTACGGCGCGGCGCGCAAGCTCGCCCGCACCCCCTACCGTGCCGGTCTCGAAGATCTCGCGGGACGGCTGCTCCAGCGCCGCTTCGACGAGCCCAGGGGCGCGGTCGGCGCCTCCCTGGCCGCGCTCACCTGGGCCGGGGCCGGGCCCGCCGCCCGCTGGCTGACCGGTGAGGCGCTGGCTGAAGTATCGGTTCGCCTCCAGGCCGCGACCAACCGCTCGACGACCGGCCCGGGACAGCGGCCGGGCGACCACCGCGCGCGTGCCGCCCTGGCCCGGCACGCCGCCGACCTCCGCGTCCTGGAGCAGGCCGCGGAGATCCGCTCCCAGCGGCTGCACGCCCCCTTCCTCGACAACCAGGTCGTACGGGCCTGCCGCGCGCTCCCCGAGGCCCTGCGGGTCCGGCCGGGCGCCCGCGCGGCGATCCTGCGCACCGTCCTGGAGGGCGCCGGAGTGGGCGGCCTCCCGCCCGGCTGGGGCGCGCCCGCGCAGGCCCCCGGCGTGTCCGCCGAGCGCGCGGGCCTGCGCCTGGCCGCGGACGGCCTGATGGCCCTGTTCGCCACCCCGCTGCTCGCCGAGGCGGGCCTGGTCGAGGCCCGGGTGGTCCGCAAGGCGCTGCGCGCGGCGGCCCAGGGCGAGCCTCTGCCCCTGGACGGCCTGGCCGACCTGGTCTCCCTGGAGATCTGGCTGCGCCGCCTGCTGGCCCGCCGCGGCACCTGCTGGACCGGCACCCCGGCCCGCGCCCGCGCGGTCCCGGGCGGCATCGCACCCCAGCGGGGGGCACTGGCCTCCGGGGCATGAGGGGGCGGTCGCCCGCCTGGAGAGTCGCGTACGGGGCGGCCGCGCTGTACGTACATACGCATACGTCCGTGGTCGGCCCGCCCCTTCCGCTCCGGGCGAGTGCCGCGCTGCGTCGGGGACGCGGGAGTCATGGCGGAGCCCCGGGGCGTACGTAGGCATCGGCGTCCCGGCCGCGCGCGGGCCCCGCGTCCGCGCTCCGGTCGGCAGCGCCCGAGGGCGGGCTGCCCGGCGCCGGGGTACGCGCCTCGCGCCTCCGCCTCAGTCGCCCGGTGGCGCGTCCGGGCGTCCGGGTTTCCGGGCTTCCGCTGCGGTTTGCCTCGGCCGCCCTCGCGTTCTGGCGACTGCGACGGCTGCCCCACCCGCTCGCGGATGCTCCGTCCCGGCCCCGCGCTGCCGCCGTCCGCGCGCCCTCGCCCCGGCCACCGCCCCGCGGCGCGGCGACAAACCCCGTGCCCCGCTTCCGCCGCCCGGCGACAATGTCCCGGTGCAGTACAGAATCCTGGGCGTCACCCAGGCGGAGGACGACCGGGGCACTGCCCTGCCCGTGGGCGGTCCGCGCCTGCGGGCCCTGCTCACCGCGCTCGCCCTGCGGCCCGGACGGGTCACCGCCCCGGGCGCCCTGATCGACGAGGTGTGGGGCGAGGACCCGCCCCAGGACGCCCCGGCGGCGCTCCAGGCGCTGGTGGGCCGGCTGCGCCGCACCCTCGGCCGGGACGCGATCCGTTCCGAGACGGGCGGCTACCGGCTCGCGGTGGCCGAGGGCGGCGTCGACCTCTTCGCCTTCGAGGGCCTCGTACGGCGGGGCACCGCCGCCCTCGGGCGGGGCGACGCGTCCGCCGCGGCCCGCTCCCTCGACGACGCGCTCGCCCTGTGGCGCGGCCCCGCCCTGGCCGACCTGCCCGACCGTACGGCCGCCGCCCGCGTCGACACGCTGCGTCTGGAGGCGGTTCGCTCCCGCGCCGACGCGCGGCTGCGGCTGGGCCGCGCCGCCGAGGTCGTACCGGAGCTGACGGAACTGACCGTCGCACACCCGTACGACGAGTCGCTGCACGCGCTGCTCATCCGCGCCCTGCGCGACACCGGTCGCGGCGCCGACGCCCTCGCCGCCTACGAACGGGCCCGCCGCGCCCTGGCCGACGGCCTCGGCACCGACCCGGGACCGGGACTCCGCGCCCTGCACGCCGGTCTCCTCGCCCCCGCGCCGCCCCCGTCCGTCCCACCCGGCCCGGCGCCCGCCCCGCACGCCGCGCCCACCGCGCGCCCCTCGTCCGCCACGGAACCGCCGCACGCTGCGCATCCCGCGCACCCCGTTCCCCTCACCCCGGCTGCCCCGGCCGCCCCGGATCCGGCCCGCGCCGGCAACATCCGCCCCCGCCTCACCTCCTTCGTCGGCCGGGAGCCCGAACTCGCCGCCCTCCGCGCCGACCTGCGCGGGGCCCGGCTCGTCACCCTCACCGGACCGGGCGGCTCCGGCAAGACGCGGCTCGCGGAGGAGGCCGTCGCCGGGCTCCCGCAGCCCTGGCTCGTCGAGCTGGCGCCGCTGGACCGGCCGGAGGCGGTGCCCGGCGCCGTGGTCAGCGCGCTGGGGCTGCGCGAGACCGTACTGAAGACCAACGACCTGGTGACCCCGCAGGACGACCCGCTGACGCTGCTCGTCGAGTACTGCGCCCCGCGCGCCACCCTGCTGGTCCTCGACAACTGCGAACACGTCATCGGCGCCGCCGCCGCCCTCGCCGAGACGCTGCTCACCCGCTGCCCCGGCCTCACCGTCCTCGCCACCAGCCGCGAGCCCCTCGGCGTCCCCGGCGAACTGGTGCGCCCGGTCGAACCGCTCGCGCCCGACCAGGCCCACCGCCTCTTCGCCGAGCGCGCCGCCGCCGTCCGCCCCGACGGCGCAGGCGTCCTCGACGACAAGGAGGCCGTGGCGGAGATCTGCCGCCGCCTGGACGGCCTGCCGCTCGCCATCGAGCTGGCCGCCGCCCGGCTGCGCATGCTCACCCCGCGGCAGATCGCCGACCGGCTCGACGACCGCTTCCGCCTGCTCACCGCGGGCAGCCGCACCGTCCTGCCCCGCCAGCAGACCCTGCGCGCCGTCGTCGACTGGTCCTGGGACCTGCTCGACGAGCAGGAGCGGACCATGCTGCGCGAGGCGTCCGTCTTCGCGGGCGGCTGGGACCTCGCCGCCGCCGAGGCCGTGTGCACCGGCCCCGCCGCCGGCCTGGTCGGGGCGCTCGTCGACAAGTCCCTGGTCATCGCCACCCTGGCCGGTGCGGAGGGCGGCGGTGACGGCGGCGGCATGCGCTACCGCATGCTGGAGACCATCCACGAGTACGCCACCGAGCGCGCCGCCGAGGTCCCGGGGCTGCGCGCCGCCGCCGAGGAACGGCACCGCGCCTGGGTGTACGCGCTCGTCACGGAGGCCGATCCGCAGCTGCGGTCCGCCGGGCAGCTGGCGTGGATCGCCCGGCTGGAGGCCGAGCTGGACAACATCCGGGCGGCCCTCGACCGGGCCCTGGCCGCCGGGAACGAGCGGGCGTCCGCCGAACTCGCCCTCGGCATGGGCTGGTTCTGGTGGCTGCGCGCCTACCGCTGGGAGGCCATGGAGTGGGTCCACCGGGTGCTGCGCCTGGGTATCGCCCTGGACACCGGCGCCCCGCCCGCGCCCGTGCGCCCGTCCTCGTCCGGGCTCACGCCCGCGACCGTCCCCGGCACCGTCGACCTGGTGGACGCCCTCCTGAACGCCCCGGACGGCGAGCGCGGCCACCCGCTGCACGCCCTGCGCATGGACCTGCGCATGCTGCACCTGTTCCTGTCGACGGAGACCGAGGCGGCCGAGGCGGTCCGCGACGAGCGGGTGCTGCGCTACATGGCCCGGGTCCAGGACGCCTTCGCGGACGGCGGCCCGCACGCCGCCCGGATGCCAGGACTGCTGTGGCCGCTCAGCTCCTATCTGACGAACACCCCGGACGACATGCGCCGCGTCCTGGACAGCGCCATCGCCAACTGCCGTGCGTACGGCGGCGACTGGGAGGTCGGCGTCCTCCTCATGTTCCGTACGCACATGGTCGTCGACTCCCCCGGCAACCTGCACGGCGTCGACGAGGACCTCGCCGAACTGCGGCGGCTCAGCCACCGGGTGGGCGACCGCTGGATGCGCGCGCAGGTGTGCAGCGCGGCCGGGGAGGCGGCCATGGCGCGCAGCAGGCCGGCCGAGGCGCGCGCCGAGTACGAGGAGGCGCTGCGCCTGGCCCACGAGGTGGGCGCCCACGCCGAGACGCCGTTCCTGCTGGCCCGGCTCGCCGAGATCTCCTACCGCTCCGGCGACCGGACCGGCGCCCTCGTGACCCTGGACGAGGCGAGCGAGGCGGCCGAGCGGCACCGGGTGGTGGACTCCCGGGCGTTCGTGCTGCTGCTGCGCGCCCAACTGGCCCTGGACGACGGCGATGTGGCCGGTGCGCGCACCCACTGCGACGCGGCCCGCGCGGAGAGCGGGCGCGGGACCCCGCCCCCGCAGTTCGAGGCGGTGCTGCGCGGGATCGACGCCCTCGTCACCGCCGCCGAACGCGGCCCGCGCCACGGACTCCCGCTGCTCGTCGAGGCGCTGGGCATCGCCGCCGAGCAGCACTGCTCCGAGGTGGTGACGGCCTCGCTCGCGGACATGGCGGCCGAGGTGCTGTCCCGGCTCGGCGAGCACGCCCGCGCGCTGCGGCTGCTCGCCGCCGCCGACGGCTGGCGCGGCGGCCGCCCCCGCCCGCAGCCCGAGCGGCGGTGCGCGGAGCGCGCCGAGGCCGCCGCGCGCGCCGCCCTCGGCGCCGAGCGCTGCGCCGCCGAACTCGCCCGGGGCGCGGCCCTCGCCGTGGACGGCGTCCTCGCCGAGGTCGCCGAAGCCGTGCCCGGCCGCCCGCCCGCGGCCCGCGCGTGAGCCCGGCCCCGCGGCCGTCCTTCGGCGCTACGCGCAGGTGAACCGCGACTCCGCCCAGTCCGCGAGGGTCACCGCGTCGAAGGCGCTGCGCGGGGTGACGACCAGTTGCACGGTCCGGCGGCCGACGAGGCTCACATGGACCGGGACGGCGGCCTGCCCGCCGGTGACGGTGGCGGACTGCCACAGCCGCACTCCGTCGGCGTACACCGAGAAGGCGACCTCGCCCAGCCCGGCCGCCAGGTCGTCGACACCGGCCACCGCGTCGTAGGCGGAGCAGGCGCGGTTGAGGTCGATGGTGACCGAGGACTCGCCGTGCACGCTCACCCCGTGCGGATACCGCTTCCCGGCGATCTCCACGCCGTCGCGCTGCCACACCCAGCCGCTGCCGCCGAGCCGCATCTCCGGCCCGGTGCCGTCGCCGGTGACGTCGTAGCTCAGCTCGCTCCACCGGTACACGGCCGGGGGAGCGGGCGGCGGCGGTGTCGGTGTCGGCGTCGGGGACGGGGTGGGCGTGGGGGACGGAGACGGCGGTGCGGGCTTCGGGGTGGGTTTCGGCGACGGCTCGGGCGTCGGGGTGGGTGTGGGTGTGGGCGTGGGGGTCGGCTCGGGCACGGGCCGGGGCGCGACGACGGGCTCCGGCGGCTTCCGGCTGGGGCGGGGCGCGGGCGGGGCGCTGGACGGCGGCTGCGGTTCGACGACCGGGGCGGGGGGCGGAGCGGCCCGGGGCTTGTCGGCGGGGGCGTCGTGGCCGACCAGGGCGAAGGCGAGCCCCGCCGCGGCCACGGCGACGACTCCGGCCGCGATCCCGGCCTTCACCGGCGCGCCGAGCCCCTCGGAGGCCGCCGCGCCCCCGGCGCCCGCGCCACCGGAGGACCCGCCCGCGGCCGCGCCCGCGGCGCCCGCGGCACCGGCGGCCCCCGCGCCGCCCGCGAGCAGCCCGAACGCCTTGGCGTACCCGGCGGCGCCGAACCAGCCGAGGACGGCGACCGGCACGACGGCCGGGATGCCGCCGGCGACCTCCTCGATCTGGAGCGCCGCCACCCGGCACCTGGCGCACTCCTCCAGGTGCTTGCGCAGGCCCCGTTCGGCGCGGGTGCGCAGCTTGCGCCGGGCGTAGCCGCCGAGCTGGTCGGCGTACCGGGCGCACTCCGCGTCGCCGGTCAGGGACGTGCTCACATGGGCCTGGAGATAGGCCTGCTTGAGGCCCTCGCGGGCCCGGCTGGCCAGCACCCGGGTGCCGTTGGCGTCCAGCCCGAACAGGGTGGCGACCTCGCTGGGCGACTCGTCCTCGACCTCGGTGTGCCACAGCACGGCCTGCCACCGCTCGGGCAGCGAGCGGAACGCCCGCATCGCCATCGACTGCTCGGCCTCGTGCATCGCCCGCACGTCCGCGCCCAGGTCGAGCGTGTCGTCGTCGGACACCTCGGAGCTCCGGACCGCCTGCGCGGCGAACACGGCGAAGTCGTCGACCAGTTGCTCGCGCCGCGCGGTCTTCGTCCAGTGCGCGGCCACCCGCCGGACGCTGGTCAGCAGATAGGCGCGGACGGCGTGCCGGGGGCCCGCGCCGCCCCGTACGGCCTGGAGCATCGCGGCGAAGACCTCGGCGGTGAGGTCGTCGGCGGTGTGGGCGTCCCGGCAGCAGCTGCGGGCGTACCGGCGCACCGCGTCGGCGTGGCGCCGGTACAGGTCCTCGTACGCCGTGTCGTCCCCGGACCGCATCCGGTCGATCAGCTCGGCGTCGGACGGCGGCACCTCGCGCGGCGGCGGCAGCACGCTGTCCTCGCGCCACTCGCGCTGCGCCGGCACGCTGCCTTCGGCCACCGGCCCCCAGCCGTCCCGGTCCGGGGAGGACCGGTCCGGAGAGTCCTGGTGCGAGGAGTCCGGATCCGGGGAGTGCCGGTCCGGGGCGTCCTGCGGGTCCGCCCGGTGCGGGACGTCCGGCCGGTCCGCCGCGTCCGCCCGGTGCGCGGGCCGCCGGGGCGGCGCGTCGTCGCGCGGGACACCGGCCGGACCGCCCTGGCTCGGCACCTGGGGCGGGCGCGGCCCGCCGGTGCCCGCCCCGCCGTCACCGACCGACTCACCACGTCCGTCAACGCCCATCGCCGATAGCCCCCGCCGCCAGCCCAGCCGACCCGATCACCGGGCCAGACTGCCACAGCGGCTCTTGTCAGGACTCGGCAGGAAGGATCCTCCACCCGTCCGTGGGGGACTCACCGCCCCCGGGAATCGACATCACCCGTACGGGGCATGCTCCCCGGAATGCGGCGGAAACCCGCGCCGGCGCACACGCCCCCGGGCGCAACGCCCCCGCCCGCGCCCCGTCCGAGCCCCGCCTGTCCCTCGTATGGGCGTGCCGTACGGGCATCCCCTGCGCGGGCGTCCCCTACGGCGTCCCGTCGCCGTGTCGCCGGGAGAGCCCGCCCCGCCCGCTCACACCGGCCGGGACCGCAGCCCCTCCAGCAGAATGTCCAGCAGCCGTGCCGAGGCCGCCGCCTGCTGGGCGGCGTCCGGCAGCGAGGGCGCCGCCGTGGCGATCACGAGCAGCACGTCCGACACCGAGACATCGGTCCGCAGCTCACCCGCCGCACGGGCCCGCTCCACCAGCCGGCCCACGACCTCCAGCAGCTCCGCGGCTCCCGTGTCGTCCACCGCCTCCGGCGCGAGCCCGGTGTCCTGGTCGGACACCAGCCGCAGCTCGCCCGCGCCCGGCTCGGACCGCTGCTGCGGCACCCGCGCGCCGTCCGTACCGTCCGCGCCGTCCGTCTCGCCGGTCCGCTCCTCCGCGACCCCGACGCGCAGCACCTGCGGCGGCAGCAGCCGCCCGGCGCCGGACGCCACCGAGGTGCGCAGGAACCGGGAGAGCGCCGACCACGGCTCGTCCTCCTGGCCGAGCGCGGCCCGTGCCTGGTCGGTCAGCCGGGAGGTCTCCTCCTCGGCTATCCGCCGCACCAGGACGTCCTTGCTGGGAAAGCGCCGGTACACCGTGCCGACGCCGACCCGGGCGCGCCGGGCCACGTCCTCCATCGGCGCGCCGTACCCCAGCTCGCCGAAGACCTCGCGCGCCGCCCGCAGCACGTGTTCGAGGTTGCGCTGTGCGTCCACGCGCAGCGGAGTGGTCCGCACCGACCGGGGGTCCTCCCCGCGTCCGCCCACCGCCGCGCCCATCGCCCCGCCACCGGCCGCGACAGCGGACGCGGTGGACCAATGAGTGTCCTGAATGTGCATAGCCGATCCCCCGGTAATGACGTCTCCCCCCGGAGACTCTCCCCGCCACTGAATTCCGGGATGCGCTGAACGGGGACCGCGCACGACCGAGCCGTTCCGCGAGACCAGGCGGGACCCGCCGACTCGTCCGGTCACTTCCCCCACACCCCGACGACACACGAACATAGTTGAGTGGGAGTCAATTCAGAAGGGGCAGTTCCGCACGGACCGCCCCCCGATCGGAGTACGAGCCGCCCCGGCGCGCCCCACGCCCCGCTCCGCACCCCCACCCACCCGCGCTGACCTGCGCACCTGACCCGGCCCCCGGTGATCAGGCCAATCCGGCGCCCGGCCGCCCGGCGGTCACACAAATCGCCGGGGCTGTGGACAAACGAGAGTCACGGGTGCGTCATGGGATGGTGAAGGAACGTGCGCGCATTCTCGTTGTCGGCGGCGGCTACGTCGGGATGTACACGGCTCTGCGCCTCCAGCGGCGGCTGAAACAGGAGCTGCGGCGGGGCGACGCCGAGATCACCGTCGTCACGCCCGACCCCTATATGACGTATCAGCCGTTCCTGCCCGAGGCGGCGGCCGGCGCGATCTCGCCCCGGCACGTCGTCGTGCCGCTGCGCCGCGTCCTCGGCGGCTGCCGGGTCGTCGCGGGCGAGGTGAAGTCCGTCGACCACGCGCACCGCACCGCCGTCCTCGCCACCCTCGCCACCGAGGAGAAGGGCGGCACCGAACACCTGGCCTACGACGAACTCGTCCTCGCCCCCGGCTCCGTCGCGCGCACCCTGCCCGTCCCCGGTCTCGCCGACCACGGCATCGGCTTCAAGACCGTCGAGGAGGCCATCGGCCTGCGCAACCACGTCATCGAGCAGATGGACATCGCCTCCTCCACCCGCGACCCCGCCATCCGCGACGCCGCCCTCACCTTCGTCTTCGTCGGCGGCGGCTACGCGGGCGTGGAAGCGCTCGGCGAACTGGAGGACATGGCCCGCTACGCCGCCCGCTACTACCACAACATCCGGCCCGAGGACATGAAATGGATCCTCGTCGAGGCCTCGGACCGCATCCTGCCCGAGGTCGGCGAGGAGATGGGCCGCTACACGGTCACCGAACTGCGCCGCCGCAACATCCAGGTGCTCCTGCGGACCCGCCTGGAGTCGTGCGCCGACCGCGTCGCCGTGCTCAGCGACGGGCAGCGCTTCCCCACCCGCACCGTCGTATGGACCGCCGGGGTCAAGCCGCACCCCCTGCTGGCCGCCACCGACCTGCCGCTCGACGCCCGGGGCCGCGTCCGGTGCACCGCCGAGCTGACCGTCCAGGGCACCGAGCACGCCTGGGCCGCGGGCGACGCCGCCGCCGTCCCCGACGTCACCGCCGCCGAACCCGGCAAGGAGACCGCGCCCAACGCCCAGCACGCGGTCCGCCAGGCGAAGGTCCTCGGCGACAACATCGCCCACGCGCTGCGCGGCGAACCCCTGGAGACGTACGCGCACCGCTACGTCGGCTCGGTCGCCTCCCTCGGACTGCACCAGGGCGTCGCCCAGGTCTACGGCCGCAGGCTGAAGGGCTACCCGGCCTGGTTCATGCACCGCGCCTACCACCTCAGCCGGGTCCCCACTGTCAACCGCAAGGCCCGCGTCCTCGCCGAATGGCTGCTCGCCGGCCTCTTCAAACGGGAGATCGTCTCCCTCGGGTCCCTGGAACACCCCCGCGCCGAATTCGAACTCGCGGCCGGGGGAAAACACCCCCTCGACCCGGACACCGACCCGAAAGGGTCGTCCTGACCGGAGCGCGGAACTCCACCGGGCGCGACGGCGTCCCACGGATGCCGTCGCGCGGCGCCCGCACTGCCAGACTGGTCCACGACCGGAGGCGGAAGCCGCCCGCCCCGGCCGCCGTATCCGCACGGACACCGTGCCGCACCCGGGGCCGGAGAAGGCCGGCCGCCCCGCGCGGCCCCGCACCCCGGCCGGGCCCGGAGCCGGACCGACACCACCGACACGAGGCAAGGATTCGTGAACTTCACGCGCTGGAGCGCCCGGCTCCCCCCGATCCCCGGAACACAGCGCCGTGCCGCGGCGCGGACCGGTCTCGCACCGGACCGGCGGCCCGACGGCTCCGCGCCCGGCCCGGACCGGCGCTCCGACGGCTCCGTGCCCGCCGCCCGCGGCGAGCGGCAGGCCGACGGGGACCCGACCCCGCCCGGCGTCGACGGGCTCCCCGCCCGTGAGGTCCTCGACCGCGTCCCCGCCCTCGTCGCCCTCGTCCACGGCGGCGACCACCGCCTCGCCTACCTCAACGACGCGTACACCACGGCCTTCGGCGCGCGCCCGCTCGGCGAACCCGCCCGCGACGCCCTGCCCGAACTGCGCGAACTGGGCCTGCTCCCGCTCCTCGACCAGGTCCTGCGCAGCGGCAGACCCCGCACCCTGAAGTCCCGCAGATCACCCGACGGCCGCTCCTACACCTTCACCTGCACCCCGGTCCGCGACCCCGGACCCGGCGAGCGCGCCACCGCCCCGGGCGGCGCGGGCGTGCTCGTCTTCGCCACCGACGTCACCGACCACGCCGAGGCCGCCGACCGCCTGCGCGCCAGCGAACGCCGCCAGCGCGAGACCGCCGTCACCCTCCAGCGCTCCCTGCTGCCCCAGGTGCTGGAACAGCCCGACGACCTGCGCGTCGCCGCCACCTACCACCCCGGCGGCACCGAAGCCGCCGTCGGCGGCGACTGGTACGACGTCATCACCCTCGGCGGCGGACGCACCGCCCTCGTCATCGGCGACGTCATGGGCCGCGGGGTGCGCGCCGCCGCGGTCATGGGCCAGCTCCGCACCGCCGTGCGCGCCTACGCCCGCATGGACCTCCCGCCGCACGAGATCCTCCAGCTCCTGGACGGCCTCGCCGCCGAGATCGACGCCAACCAGATCGCCACCTGCGTCTACGCCGTCCACGACCCCAACGAGGGCCGGCTGGTCTACTCCTCCGCGGGGCACCTGCCGATCCTCGTCCGCGACGAGACCGGTACCGTCGTACGCGCCGACGAACCCACCGGCCCGCCCCTGGGCACCGGCGGCTGGATGCACGCCTCCGGCTCGGTCCCGCTCGCCCCCGGCTCCACGGCCGTGCTCTACACCGACGGCCTGGTGGAACGCCGCGACGCGGACCTCGACGAGGGCATCGCCGCCCTGGAACGCGCCCTGGCCGGCGCCACCGGCACCCCCCAGGTCGTCTGCGACCGCCTGGTCCGCTCCGCCGGGGTCCAGGCCGACCACGACGACGACGTCGCCGTCCTCGTCCTCCAGCACCCCGCCCGCACCGGCCCGGACCGCGAACTCTTCCGCAACGCCGCGCTGGAACTCCTCGGCGGTGTGGAAGCCGCGCCCCGCGCGCGTGCCTTCGCCTCCGGCGTCCTGGCCAGCTGGCGCTTCCCGCCGGAACTCCACGACGCGGGCGTCCTCGCGGCCAGCGAACTCGTCGCCAACTCCCTCCAGCACGGCACACCGCCCATGCGGCTGCGGCTGCGCCGCACCGACCGCCGGCTGATCGTCGAGGTCACCGACGGCGACGACCATCTGCCCCGGCGCCGCCGCGCCGAACCCGCGGACGAGTCCGGCCGGGGCATCGCCATCGTCGCCACCATCGCCGACCACTGGGGCGCCCGCCGCACCCCGGACGGCGGAAAGGCCGTCTGGTGCGAGTTCACCCTGCCTGCCCGACGGCCCTGACCCCCGCGGCGAGGCCGGCCGCCCGCACCCGGCCGGGGACACGGCAAGGCGGCCGTCGCCCGAGGACGACGGCCGCCTTGCCCACGCGCACGCTCAGACCTCCGCGGTCACCGGCTCCGCCGCGGCCCCACCGCGCGCCACCACCCGGGTCCGCGCGGCCCACGGGTGATCCTGCACGGAGCTCAGCGCCCGGCCCAGCCGCAGCGCCAGCACACTGATCCCCAGCGAGAACAGCAGGAAGGTCACCACGTACGGCCCCGGCAGCGACGCCGCCAGCGGACCGCCCACCGCCGGACCGACGGCCAGCGCGAGCTGCTTCACCAGGGCGAACGCCGAGTTGTACTGACCCGCCAGACCCTCCGGGGCGAGGTCCGCAACCAGCGGGGCGAGCGTCGGCGACAGCATCGCCTCACCCAGCCCGAACAGCGCGTACGTCGACACGAAGGCGGCCGTCGCCATCGTCTGGCTGCCGTGCCCCAGACCCGCGTACGCCGCCGCGGCCCAGGCCACCGCCCAGATCACGCCGACCGCGGCGATCACCCGCGAGCGCCGCCGCCGCTCCACGAACCTCAGCACGGCGAACTGCGCCACAACGATCATCAGCGTGTTCGCCGCCAGCGCGGTGCCCAGCGCCGACGTCGAGATCCCCGCGGCCTCCACGCCGTACGCGCTCAGACCCGACTCGAACTGCCCGTAGCAGGCGAAGAACAGCACGAAGCCCAGCACACACAGCTGCACCATGGCCCGGTTCCCCAGCAGCGCGCGCCAGCCGGTGCGGCCCGCACCCGGTCCGGCGTCCGCGGCCGCCTCGACGCGCGGCGCGCGCGGCACGCGCACCGTCGCCATCACCGCGACCAGCAGCAGGAACACCGCCGCCTCGATCGCGAACAGCAGGGTGAAGGAGGAGACCCGGGAGGTGTCCACGAGGTGCCCGCCGATGAGGCCGCCGACACCGAGACCCAGGTTCTGAAGGAAGAACTGCATCGCGAACGCCCGCGAGCGGGTCTCCGACTCCGAGCAGTCCACGATCATCGTGGCCAGCGCGGGCTGCATCACGGCCTGTCCGGCGCCCAGGGCCGCCGCCGACAGCAGGACGGCCGTCGCGCCGCCCGCGAGCCCCAGGCTCAGCGCTCCCAGCGCGGCGGTGACCAGGGCGGCGAGCAGGGCCGGCAGCGGGCCGCGGCGCACGATCGCCCGGCCGGCGAACGGCAGCACTATCAGCGCGGCCACGGCGAAGACGGCGAGCACGAGCCCCGCCGTCATGGCTCCCAGTCCCCGCACCTGCGCCACATAGACGTACAGGTAGGGGACGGTGAAGCCGAGCCCGAACGCGCTGAGTGCGTTGCCCACGTGGATCCGGCGCATCGCTGCGCCCATCGCCCTGGTCACGTTCACCTCTCTCATCTCTCAAGCCGAAGCTCTGCATCGTGTGGTGGTCGGTCATTGAAGTGATCAGGAGTTAACCCTGAAGACTTCAAGACTAAAGTTCGAAGCTAAAGAGTACACCTGGAAGGACTTCAACGCCAAGCCGGTCCGTGCCATACTGCGGACATGGGTGACACCCCCGGTCTCGGCAGCGAGCCGACACTCGAAGAGCAGATCGCCGCCTACCAGCGCGAGTTCCAGGACCTCGACCCCCAGGTCGAGAAGATCGTCTCCGCGCTGTCCCGCCTGAACCGCCGGATGAACGTCGCCTACGGCCGCCAGACCTCCGAGCTGGGCATCAGCAACGCCGAGTGGGAAGTGCTCAAGGCGCTCGTCCTCTCCGGGGCGCCCTACCGCCTCGGCCCGAGCGACCTCGCCAAGCGCCTCGGCCTCACCCCGGCCGCGATGACCCACCGCATCGACCGCATGGTCGGCGAGGGCCTGGTCACCCGCGAGCGCGACGAGAACAACCGCGTTCGCGTCATCGTCGAGCTGACCCCGGAGGGCCGGGAGAAGTGGATGGAGGCCATGCGTCTCGCCACGGTCTTCGAGGGCGACCTCCTCCAGGACCTCTCCCCGGCGGAGCGCGCCGTGCTCGGCGAGGTGCTGACCCGGCTCCTGCGCCGGGTGGAGCACGCCCAGCCGGACGCCGGCGGACGCCTCAGCGACCTCGATTAAAAGATCTTGACAGGGGCTCCTTGACACGCCTCTGTCCGATCCGTAGAGTTCTTCGGGTTGCCGCGGAGCCGTAACGGTTCCTCGACAACACCTCCGCCGCACTGCGGCACCCACACCATCAGTACGATCTCCCGGCCGGGTTGATTTCGGCGTGCCCGAATTCAATTCGAATGGAACTCGTCGATGCCGAACGGATCCGCCAAGGGCCCGATTGGGAATCAGCGAGCGGATCCGCTAAGGTTTGGAACGTCGGAACGGCCCAACGGCCGGGAAGACGGACCCCGCTGACTGGGGGTCAGGTCGAGAAAAGATCTGATAGAGTCGGAACCGCCGGAAAGGGAAACGCGGAAGCGGGAACCTGGAAAGCACCGAGGAAATCGGATCGGAAAAAGATCTGATAGAGTCGGAAACGCAAGACCGAAGGGAAGCGCCCGGAGGAAAGCCCGAGAGGGTGAGTACAAAGGAAGCGTCCGTTCCTTGAGAACTCAACAGCGTGCCAAAAGTCAACGCCAGATATGTTGATACCCCGTCTCCGGCCGTCATGGTCGGGACGA